>NZ_JAUOQN010000034.1:0-52988 GCF_030547555.1 Salipiger sp. 1_MG-2023
TCCGCCGTGGCGACCTGATCAGCCTTGGACCTCTCCGAAGGTCGGCGCTCTTACACCACCTCTCGGGGCACTACCCGCCACGGCGCCGGGCTTGAAGACCTACTTCGCAGGTTTCCTGCCATTCAGGGCGCAACCTTTCGCGCAGCAATCGAAAAATGCCTGATCCCTGGCGCCTCCACGGGTGATCTTCGGAACGCTTTAGACGCGGCCTGTGAAACGCTGCTTTCTTTAAGAGAGGAGGATTTCCGCCCGCTGCCTGTTGATGCCGAAGGGCGGATGGATGTTGATGCTGGGCTACGTTGGTATGCAACCCGCTTTCGAGACCTTGCGAAAGCCGCACAGCGCATGTGACCCTCAGATGGCCCGCGACCGCGTTTTCGTGCACGGGGGCCATCCCAGCTCTATTTTGCGTTAAAGAACCCTGGACAGAAATCCGCGCCCGCATCAGATAGCGTCTCCATTTCTCGGTCAGGCGGCAAACAGACGCCAGATTCAAAATGGGAAAGCAAATGAACACATTTTTTGTCCTGATGGCGAAATACGGCCCCGAAGTGATGATCCCCTCCGAAATCGTTGCCAGAGATTGGTTCGGGGTTGAGAAGAGCAAATTCAACGAAAAGGTTCGAAACGGTGAAATCCCGCTTCCCGTCATGAGGATGGAAGATAGCCAAAAGAGCCCGCGTGGTGTGCACATTCTGGATCTGGCAGAATACTTGGACAAGCGCCGCGAGGAAGCACGCCTGCTCGGGCGGACATAAGCATATAAGACCCGAAAACTTACCCAGGCTCGGCTCGGAGTAGATATTGGGGTGCTGGGCACAAATTTGGCCCGCCTGTCAAAACGCGCAACGGCGGCGAAGCGCGAGTAATTTGGGCTATCCCACGCTATAGATCATTTGGGCCTGCGACCTGACTACTTCGGAAAATATTCTCAATTTCAACGTAGTAGCGCAGCCGGTCATGCTGCGATCGGCCTTGAGTTCGTCCGTAGATCGAACGAATATCTCGCCCTTCCGGCTTCACAACCCACCCCAGCGCCCTGAGCACGGTTTCAGCTTCACCTCGGATGGTTCGCCGCGTCGCCTGATCCCGGGCCAACGGCACGACATGCGCAACCGCGTTGTCGGCACAACCATGATGACGCTGCAACTCAATTTTGACGGGCTGTATTGAATGCCTCTCCTCGATCCAGCAGCAAACTCGGACAAGATCGTTTTTAAGGCGTTCCTCAGCTTCAATCGTGCGCTGAATCGCTGCGACAACGTCCGGGGGTCGGTTGAAATCGGTCATGATGCCCCTTCGACAAGAATGGCCTTTGCTTATGCAAGAGGTGATAGGGAGCATCGCGTACCGCTGCGCTCACATCAATATCCCGTTTCTTTGCTCGCTGTGGCCAAACGGCGCTCAATGCGCCAACGATGATCAAAACGCTGACCCCGATCAAACCGAAGCTGACAAGTATTTCTGCTGTGACGGCGTCGAGCATAGCATTCGCCTCCCGAGATTGCTTCCACACCATCTTGGCACAGGTTCCCCTTCGTGGCGAGCATCCGCTTCAACATGTAACCGGAGAGGAGTGGTGCATTGAGGAAGCGGCCTTCAGCCGCAACTCCCTTGAGCTGCGCTCAGGCCTACGGAGGCAATCGACCATGCGGCCTTCTGGGGAACATGATGCCTTCCGGCCCATAGCCGACCTCCGTTACTGGCACAGCGAATGTCTCGTGTCAGCCCTTACTTTGGACCTAAGTTATCGCGCCGACTTGCGCGCTCATCATGCCAAAAAACTTTTGACGCGGATACTCAGCGCAACGTCTAAGAAGAGTGGAGGCTCCTTCCATTCGGCTATGCAAAAGTAGCCTCATGGTAGAGCCCCGTCCAGTCATTCATATATTGGGCTCTAAGATGAAATGTTAGTGGGTGAGCCTAACTGATAGCCGCCTTGAGGCTTTCTGTGAATCTACTGAAGTCGATCACAGTCGGCAAATCCGCAGCCAATTTCTCGACAAAAACTTCTTCCGAGATGCCTCGATATTTAAGATCCTTTAGAATTCGGCGATAGAATTTTTTACTTTCCGATGAAGTGCCTTTTGGAAACTCTTTCCGATGCTCTTCCGCGAGCTCCGCGATTGAAGTTATCGTGAAGTATTTGTCGCCAATCATCTTCTTGACGCTTCCAGATCTCCCTTCAACGCAAACTTCCAAGAGAAACTTCTCTATACTTTCCACAGGTAGAAAAATCTTCTTTTGATGTTTGTAGTCGTCTGGAACCTTGTCCCTCATGTCACCATCAATGATGCTCAGGATACTTCTTTCAAGTCCCAAAACATTCCCTGCTAAAAGATCGCGGTGAAGCTTCAAAACGTTTTCCCAGCCTCCAACTGGAACGACATGAATGAGCCTACTTTGTAATAGACCTGCTTCTTCAATTTGCTTCTGAACAAGTATCTTGGCGAGCACATCTTCAACCAGTATCAAGGTGTCGAAGCCATCGTGTTTGTAAACATCTCGAATAACGTAACTGGGATAAGCGGGATTGATAGATTCGACTTTCCCGCCTTCGTTCTCGATCTTGAAGATGTTCTTGGGGTCAATTCGGCGAATAACCTCTGGAGAGTGAGAAGTTAGGATCACCATGATGTTCTCATCTTTCTCTACTAAGTCATTGATAGTCGATAGAAATCGATATACCGCAATAGGGTGCAGGGCTACTTCAATTTCATCAATGAGGGCGAGAATAAATTCACTCTTAGGCAAAGAGCGCCTGACAATTGCATTATAAACAAAGTGGAGAAGGGTAATCAGGAGGCATTCACCAGAACTCATCCTATACTGACTGATGAGTTTGCCGCCGACGTCGTTGAAGTAAGGAGTGTTCTTCAATCCGTGCTTTTTTGCGATATCACGATTTCGAAGCTTTTTCAGTCCCGAGTATTTTCCAGGAGTTCCGTGAAGTATGTAGCTAAGTTTGTCTTTAACGTATTCGTCGGCATCTACAATTTCATCACTTCCAAGAGTTCCGGATTTCAGAAGCGTGTCGACAAGGCGAGAATCGTGAAACCGTGAGCCATAAAATAGGCTGCCCTCATACATACCATTTATCTTGAGGCGGCTCCCGTCATCAGCCCACCAGCCTTTGGTTGGGTGAGGTTTCCAAGTGCGCGAATCTCCGGCTATTGAGATTTGGACTTTGGAATCGGGGCCGTAGTCATCTTCGTCAAGCTGCCGAAGTGAGCCTCTCAAAAATGCTTGAGAAAGAGCTTGTAAAATCGTGCTCTTCCCAGAGCCGTTCCCTCCGACGATAACACTGGTTCCTTTGGAGAGAGGGAACTCCATGAACGCGTGGTCTACGTTCTTGATGTTGTCTACCTCAATAACGATGGTGTCCATGTCGCTCTCTTCCGATGAATGATATTCAGCCCTAAGTATCAACAGAGTAGATCGCAGTCCATGTGAGACAGACCATAACTGCGCCATTTGTGATCGCAGGGGAGGCAGGTATGAGCCGTAGAACGCATCCCCTTGCTGAACATCAGTCTTACTTTGCAGAGCCTTCAGAAGTTTTTCTTGGCAACGCGGCAGTTCTTTGAGTTTTTTCGCACATGCGACGCTCATCCAGATCGCAGTGAACGGCCGCTTCCCACCGCTCTGCACAGGTTACGCCATAGAGAAATGGCTCTACGCATGCTCTTGCACCGTGGGGTTCAAGCCTGCAGAAAACGACCATCTCCCGCCCATTTGAGTTGGCTGTAAAGGCTGCCGGAATTGCTTCTACATAATCCCAAGATTAACATTTTCGCCAAACCAAAGCGATAATAAGGTTTAGGGTGCAACATTCGGTGCAACAGATTTTGCCGGAGTCAGTTTCAGCCAATAAAACAAGGCGCCTCAGGACTCCTTGGGACCATCCATCATCGGCGCGACGCTCAGGCGAGCGGCACGGACAATGTCTAGGTTGCCTTCGTTCATTGGCTTTACAAGCTCGCTCATCGTTTCCGCGCCCCTCGGTTCGGGGCCCGTTTGTCCCTGTTTTCGACCCCGGTGCAACCCAATGTTGCCCCAAACCCGAAATGTTGAATGGCCGCGCGGGGGATTACGGTGAAATCAAGGTAGCGAAAAGCGGCAGGTCATGCGCCCGGCGCTCCGGCGCGGCGTACCATGCCGAACAGGTCGCGCGGATCGTCCGGATCGGCGATCAGGTCGAGTTGCTCGAACAAGCCGGTCTTGGTCAGTTGATCGCGCAGATAACGCAGGGCCGAGAAATCCTCGGTTGCAAAGCCGACGCCGTCGAACAGAGTGATCTGGCGCGCGTCGCGACGGCCCTGCGCGGCGCCGGTGATCACCTGCCACATCTCGGTGACGGGGAAATCTTCGGGCATCTGCTGGATCTCGCCTTCGATGCGGGTCTGGGGCGGGTATTCGACGAAGACATCGGCGCGGCTGAGGATATCCTTGTGCAGCTCGGTCTTGCCCGGGCAGTCGCCACCAATGGCGTTGATATGCACGCCCGCGCCGACCATGTTGTCGGTCAGGATCGTGGCATATTGCTTGTCGGCGGTGCAGGTCGTGATGATCTGCGCCCCCAGAATCGCCTCTTGCCCAGTGGCGCAGGCGGTGATCTCGAACCCCTGATCGGCAAGGTTGGCGATGGTCTTGCGCGTCGCCCCCGGGTCGACGTCATAAAGCCGCAGCTTGTTCACGCCGCAGATGGCGCGAAAGGCAGTGGCCTGAAATTCCGATTGCGCGCCGTTGCCGATCAGCGCCATGGTGTCGGCCCCCTTCGGCGCAAGGTATTTCGCCACCAGAGCCGAGGTCGCCGCCGTGCGCAGCGCCGTCAGCACCGTCATTTCCGACAACAGCACGGGATAGCCGGTGCTGACCTCGGCCAGCAGGCCAAAGGCGGTCACGGTCTGCAGACCCTCGGCGGTGTTCTTGGGGTGACCGTTGACATATTTGAACCCGTAGACATGGCCATCCGAGGTCGGCATCAGCTCGATCACGCCAACATCCGAATGCGAGGCCACGCGCGGCGTCTTGTCGAACAGTTCCCAGCGGCGGAAGTCGGCTTCGATATAGTCGGCGATGCCGGACAGCATGTTTTCGATGCCGATGTGATGGATCAGGCGCAGCATGTTTGCGACGCTGACAAAGGGCACAAAGGCCAGCTTGGAGGGCTGGGGAGCAGACATGGTATACCTCGCAGGGGACATGTCTGCGATTATCCGCTATAAGGATTGCAAGGAATATGACGAAACTGCTGTGAAATGCGCTATCGGCTATACAATATGCCAGTGTGAATTGCACAAATTGCAGGAACAGCATGTCAAAGCCGAACGCCGCCAAGCATATCTTCGACGATCACGACCGCACCCTCATCGGCCTGCTGCGGCAGGATGGCCGCGCCCCGGTGTCCAAGCTGGCCGAGATCATGGGGGTGTCGCGCGGCACGGTGCAGGCCCGGCTTGACCGGCTGTTGGCCTCGGGCGCGCTGCTGGGGTTCACCGCGCGTGTGCGCGACGACTACGATGCCAGCCACATCCGCGCGGTGATGATGATCGAGGTGTCGGGGCGCAACACCACGCAGGTCATCAACAAGTTGCGCCGCCTGCCAGAGCTGACCGCCCTGCACACAACCAGCGGCAAATGGGACCTGATCGCAGAGATCATGGTGGACAGCCTTGCCGATTTCGACCGGGTGCTGCGCGAAGTGCGAGTGGTCGAGGGGGTGCTGAACAGCGAAACCAACATTTTCCTGTCAAGCGTCTGATCCCATCGCCAACCGGCCCGGGGGTTGCAGATCGCGCGGGTCCTGACGCCCCTTGCGCGATGCGCTCCGTCACACCCCGTGCCATGAGCGTTGGCCCGATAGCGCCCAGGCTGGAGCGATCGCGCCGAACTGATCGAGATGCCAAGGACGCGGCCACATTCAAAGGCAGCGTGCGTCTGCGCATTGCGCAGGCAGGCAAGAGTTGACCCCGGCGCCGCTGTCCGACCCGCCTTTTCAAGCTGGTCGACGCTATGGGCGAAACCTGCGGCGGTCTTCGACAGGGGCTGAAGGCTCATTCGATCAGAGCCTTGCAGGCTAGCACGCCGGGAGCATTGCAAATCGAACGCGTGGCAGGCGGCGTCTGGGGCTATTGCGCGAGATCCCTGCCGTAGTGCGACAGGATCGCCTTGATGTTCTCCGGTTTGGAGGAAAGCTCTGCCCTGTTCGCGACGGCGCCAAGATGGTGTTCCATGATCTCGATGGCGCGCGGGGCATCGCCCTGCCGGATTGCCTCGATGATCTGCGAATGCTCGTCGACGGCGCAGTCGGAGGAATGGCTTCGGGCATAAAGCGACATGATGAGAGAACAGCGCAGGACCACATCGCCAACGAAGCGCGCCAGCACGTCATTGCCGGTAAGCTCTGCCAGAAGCATGTGAAACTCGCCCGCCAGACGGATGGAGACCGGGCCGTTCTTGCCGTTGACGCTGTGCTCACGGCGCAGATGCGCCTCGAGGCGATCGTATCCGCTTTGCGCCATGCCCTGACACAGAATGCGGACAACTTCCTTCTCGAGGCAACGGCGCACGGCAAAGACATGCTGCGCCTCTTCCTTCGAGGGCTCGGCGACAAAGGCGCCGCGATTGCGACGGGTCACGACGAGGCCCTGATTTTCGAGCCTGACCAGAGCGTGGCGCACGATGGTGCGACTGACGCCGAACTGTTCGCCCACCGTGTCTTCGGGCAGGCGCATTCCGGGCTTCAGCGCTTGCTCGATGATTGCCTTGCGCAGCAGGTCATGCACTGCGTCGGTCAGGGTGGTCTTGTTGTCGCTCATGTCCGCTCTGCCCGTAAAAATCTGCCCCGTCATATCGGGTACAACTCTTCCGTCAACTGGAGACAATAGCATTGGATGGCGGCGATTCGCGCCAAATAACCGAGAAATCGTATCCGATACTGGCCAGGTCAGAATACAATGCTCTGCCGCCGAGAGAAACAGAATGCGGCCAGAGTTACGGCTGCGCAACTCTGCGGCAATCTCTGGCGGCGCAGGCAGCAAACCCTGCCGGGACAGCGAGCGACGTGTCGCCTAGGCAGCGCGCCAAGGGCAAGACGCCGAATGGCAAAGGCAGGTGCGGCCGGTGTTCTGGCCGCGATGGGCGGGGGTTGCCCCCGCCCGCAGGTGTCAGCGCTCTGACACGGGGGTCCATGCGAACTGCTGCATCGGCGCATCGACCGGCGTGTCCGCGAGGTGGTTGGTGTAGTTGCTCATCACCTTCTGGGCGATGCCAAGCACGATATCCAGAACGCTCTGCTCGGTGTAGCCAGCGGCGTAGAAGGCCTCCAGCTGCGCGTCCGTCGGGTTGCCCCGGCTGTCGGTCATCGCCAGCGTGAAGGTCCGCAGCGCCTCGAGCTTGGCGGTCGGAAGCGGGGTTTCGTCGCGCAGGGCGTTGCTGATGGCGTCATCGACCTTCATCATCTTGGCGATCCCGGTATGGGCGGGCACACAGTAATGGCAGGCGTGGTAGACGTTGATGGTCTGCCAGACGACGGTCTTTTCCTCGGCATCAAACGAGGTTTCCTCGGCGAACAGGCGGTGCAGCACCTGATAACCATCAAGCAACGCCGGCGAGCGCGACATCACGGCGTGCAGCCCGGGCAGGCGACCAAAGGCGGCTTTGGATTTTTCGATCAGCGGCACGGCGGCGGCGGGAGCGGTGGTTTCGTCGAGCTTTGCGAACTTGGTCATGAAAGCAGTCCTTGCGTTTGCTTTTGCGGATGGCTGCAACCTGTACATTCTTGAGCGATTGCTCAAGTATTTTCTTGAGTGATCGCTCAAACGTTATCGTGAAGCCATTGCATGGAACCGCGCATCCCCCCTAATTTGCCGCCATGGCACGTACCGCATCGTATGACCGCAACGCCGCGCTTGAGACGGCGATGAACCTCTTCTGGACGAAGGGCTATCATGCCACGTCGCTCAAGGATCTGGAGGCGCGGTTGCAGATGAAGCCGGGGTCGATCTACGCCGCCTTCAAAAGCAAGGAGGCGCTGTTTCGCGCCACGCTGGATCGCTACGCCGCGCGCATGAGCGCTGAGCTCGAGGCGTTGATCGCCTCCAGCCCGACGCCGCTTGAGGCGCTACAGACGCATCTGCGCTCGCTGGCGGTGATTGCCCCTTGCGATCGGCCCTCAACGGCCTGCATGTTGGTGAAATCCCTGCTGGAAGCCCCGCAAGAGGACGAGCTGCGCGATTTCATCACCGCGCATCTGGACCGGGTCGAGACGCTGATCGCCGCCGCCCTGAATGATGCCCAGCGCAAGGGCACGCTGCCTGCAACCTGCGACACCGGGCGGCTGGCGCGGCGGGTGCAGACTTATATCTTCGGACTGAAGGTACAGGCGCAGCGCGAGACGGATCCGGACCGGATGCGCGACCTTTGCCATGATCTCGCCGATGAGATTGGCCGCGCGGCTGCCACCTGAGACAGGCCCGCGCCCGCCCCCGAAGCCGGTCAGGCGGCGCTGGACAGGATGTCTTCCATCGTCACCGGCACCAGCGCACCGCGCTGCGCGATCACCCGGCCCGCCACACGGGCCGCGAGGGTCAGGCGGCTGTCCATCGGCAGGGACAGCTGGTCGGTGGCGAAAAACCCGGCGTTGAAACTGTCGCCCGCGGCGGTGGTGTCGACGGGCTGCGCGCTTGGCACGGGCGTCACCTGCCCGCTCTCGCCGCCCTCGCGCCAATGGATCGCGCCGGGGCCGTTCTTGACCACCACCGTGCGCGCCGCTGCATAACGCGCCAGCGTCGCCGCCGGGCTGGCATCGCCGAAATGGCCCTGCTCATCCTCGAAGGACGGCAGCACGATGTCCGAATGGTCCGCGCCCAGCATGATCCAGCGCCGCATCTCGGCCGGGCTGCGCCACAGCGCGGGACGCAGGTTCGGATCAAAGGCCACCCGCGTTCCCTGCCTGCGGGCGCTGTCGATCGCCTCGAACAGGCGCAGGCGGGCGGAGTCTGACAGGATCGCCAGCGTGATGCCAGAGAAATACACCATGTCCGCCCTCGCCATGGTGCGGCGCAGGCGGCCCCGGTTCTCTGCCAGCTTGCGCGCGGCGGATGTCTCACGCCAGTAGGAAAAACTGCGCTCGCCGTCTTTCAGCGCGATCATGTACAGGCCCATGGTCCGGTCGCTGCGACGGTGCACGTAATCTGTGTCGATGCCTTCGGCCCGCAGCATATCGAGGAACCTGCCCGACAGCGCATCCTGCCCGACGCAGGTATGATAGCCGCAGTCCACATCCGGGCGAAGGCGCCGCAGGTACCAGAGCGTGTTGAACGTGTCTCCGGCAAATCCCTGCATCACCTGCCCGGCGGCATCGGGGGCCAGTTCGACCATGCATTCGCCAATGGAAATGAAACGCATTGCGTGAATCCCTGGGTGGGGCCCCGCCCGGCGACCAGAGGCAACCGGGCGGGGCTTTGAGGTAAGGCGCGCGCGCCTTAGCTGAACAGCACGCCGCCGTTGATGTCGACGTTCACGCCGGTCAGGAATGCGCTGTCGGACGAGGCGAGGAAGGCCACCGCGTTGGCGACATCTTCGGAGGTGCCCTGACGCTTTACCGGGGCGGCGGCTTCGTAGCCACGGCGCGCCTGATCGGGGGTAAAGATGTTGTGGAAATCGGTGTCGATCATGCCGGGGCACAGCGCATTGACGCGGATTTTCGGCCCCAGTTCCTTGGCAAGGCCACGGGTCAGGGTCATCACCGCGCCCTTGGAGGCCGCATAGGCCGCAGCGCCCGCGCCGCCGCCGTCACGCCCGGCCTGGCTGGCGAGGTTGACGATCGCGCCTTCGTCCATATGCTCGAGCGCCGCCTTGGTCATCAGGAAGACGCTGGTCAGGTTCAGCTCCATCACCTTGTTCCAATGCTCCAGATCCATCTCACGGATGGTCTTGCGCGCGATCAGGCCGCCCGAGTTGTTGACCAGCACATGCAGCCCGCCAAAGGTGTCGACGGCGGTCTGCACCAGCTTTTTCACCTGCTCCGGATCGTTCAGATCGCCTTGCACGGCGATGGCTTTGCCGCCCTGTGCCTCGATATGCGCCACGACCTTCTGCGCGCCTTCGGCAGAGGAGAAATAGTTGATGACGACATTTGCGCCCTCGGCCGCCAGCTTGATGGCGCAGGCCGCGCCGATGTCACGGCCACCGCCGGTCACGATGGCAGTTTGTCCCTTGAATCGCATGGTATCTTCCTTCTTGTAGATTGGGTTTTGCCGGAGAGGTCCGGCGTTGTTTCAGGTGTTGGCCAGCTTTTTGAGAACCACCCGGAAGGCGTTCTCGTCCGCGTCTGTGAAGTAAAGGTCGGCGTCATAGCCCTGATCGTCGACAAAGTGAAAGATCCGCTTGGGCGCTTCAAGGCGATAAGGCACCAGCAAGGTGGCGATGCGGTGCCGCGTCGCCGCCGGATAACGGGCGGTCAGGAAGGTGCTGACGGGCAGGCCTTCGTAATCCTTCGGGTCGACATCGGGGAAATCGGTGGTCTGGGTGATCTCGGGCTTGCCTGCCTCGGACCAGACGACCTGTCCGTAGAACCCGGCGCGCTGGCCGGTGTTGCGGAACGATGTCTGCCCCAGATCATAGCGGTTGTTGGCGTGCAGCAACCAATCCACCGTGACCGGCTCCGAAGCATCCACCTTGTCGACGATGACAAAGTAGCTGTTGCGGACGAAATACACCTCGCGTTCGGCGCGGGTCACCTCGGGCGACAGGCTTTGATAGGCCGCCGTGGCATCGCCGTGGATGAACACGTGATCCTCATGCTGCTCGGCCGCGAGGATGCGCCCGGTGGCGGCCATGGCGCGGGCCTTGTCCTTTTCGGCGTATTGGCCCTTGCCGTTGATCAGGATGGCGTTCTTCGATCGGGTCTGGCGCCGCCAGTTGCGGTGCATGGTCGAGCCAAAGGCGACGTAATAGCCCGACTGGATCGCCAGATCCTCGCCGTAAGCCGACAGGCAGAAGGCGTTCTGATCGCCATGGCTGTGGCTGACCGAGCCGAAGGGCGAGGATTTGAACACGAACTGGATGTGCTCGTCCGGGTCCGCCATGGCGTGCTGCACGCCGACCCAGCCGATGCCGCGAAAGTGTCGCATGCCGCCTTCGGGCGGGGTGGCCTCGACCTCGGGATAATCGGTGCGAAAGGCCATTTCGTCAAAATTGGTGTCCCACCAGCCCCAGTTGTAGAACGCGCCTTCGGTGCCGGGGTTCAGCCTGAGGTTTTCCTCGCAATACCACTGGTACGCCCCGTTGCCGGTGACCCCGGCAAACTGACGCATGTTGAGCCCGGTCTTGATCCCCGGAAGCTCGCCCTGCGTACTGTCATCGCCAAAGGTGGCGCGGCGGGTGTCGGGGGCCTTGCAGAACAGCGGGAAATCGCCGGTGTTCTGAAAGAACGGGCGCTTGTACAGATCGATGCCGCTGAAGGATTTCAGCCGGTTGGCCGCGTCGATCAGATAGGCGATGCCCATCATCCAGTAATTCGTGCCCTCGGCCCAGCCACCGTCGCTGTCGCCCCAGGGCGAATAGACGGTGAACAAGAATTCGACGCAGTAATCGAGCCATTCGCGGGCCTCGTCATCGGCGTCATCTCCCAGCAGCGCGATGCAGGCCGGGATGATGGTCAGCGAGACCGAGCGCACGGCGTGGCTGTCATAGGGGAACAGGTGGATCTTGGCGTTGATCATCGCGTGTTCGGCGATGTCGCGGGTGCGTGCCAGCAGCGCGCCGCGCACGGTGGCGCGCTCGTCTTCGGACAATGCGCCATGCAGCCAGTCATAGCCCCAGGCCAGCGCGTTGTTCACGCGATAGGCCCATTCGTCGGTATAGGCGCGGCTGGTCATGCCCATCGGGTCCCAGCTGGCCAGCTCCAGCAGCCATTCCTTGGCGCGATCGGTCATTGCCGCGTCATCCAGAACCGCGCCGCCGATGGCGAGGTGGCGGATGGCGTACCACGCCTCTTGCAGGTCGATGTAGGTCTGGCGCCAGACCGGCGGGGTGCGCTGGTGGTTGGGGTAGCCAGCGGGTTCCGTCATCACCGGGCGGTCCATCCACGGCAGCACGGATTTCTTCAGGAAGACATCCCAGCCGCAATGGCTTGGGTCCGCCGCCACCGCCGCCTTGAACGCGGCCAGCCGGTCGGGGCCGAGCCACAGGCGCGGGTGCGCCATGTCGGCCTTTGCAAAGCGATCCTTGCGCGCGGGCAGCGGCGTTTCCGGCAGCCCTTCGGCGAGGGAGAAGGCGCGTTCCTGCGACCAGGTCGTTGCCTGTTTGCCCACCTCGTCGCAGGCGGCAAAGGCCCAAGTATAATCGCCCGGCGGCAGCGCCGCATCGGGGGTGAACATGTTCCAGCGGATCGGGCCGAAGGTCTGCGGCGCTCCGTCGGCAGGAGTGATGCGCAGCAGGTAGCGCGCTTCGTCCTCGATCACCGGCAGCCAGGTGAACCGCGGCGGGTTCTCGGCGATCACGGCATGTGCCTCGGGCGCGTAATGGATCGTCAGCCGACCGGCGCGGGGTTCGTCGAGCGTGGGAAGAGAGGTGCCGGACATGGGGGTTCTTTCGAATTGGATATGTGGGTCAGACAAGCTGCGGACGCGGAGGGAGGAGGAGGCCCGCGCCCGCCGGACCGCTCTGGTGACGCGTGGTCAAAAGAGCGGCCTTTGTGCGTTCAGCCGTACTGGCGGGCATAGGCCGAATTCATCGCATCCAGAACCTTTTCCAGCCCCATCTTGTCGAGGGTCGACATGTAATCGTCCCAGTCTGCCTTGACGTCGCCAGAGCCGAGGATCCAGGCCTGCTGACGTTCCAGCATGTAAGACAGAAGGCTCGGCCAGTACTTGTCAAAGACCGCCTGTTCGCCCTTGTCGAAGGCAACGCCGAGGAACTGGTCGACCAGCAGATCGTTGGCATCATACAGTTCGATGCCCTCGCGGGCGGCGGGGGCTGTCCACTGCCATTCGTAGCGATAATCCATCCAGTAGCCGCGATAGATCTGCGCCCCCACGGTGTACATCTGGGTGTTGACCGGCGTGTCGCTGTTGAGCACCGCATCGGTGAACACCGGCTCGCCGTCGATCATGTTCCAAGTCTCGCCCTCGACGCCGAAGTTGGACAGCAGGCGGCCCTTTTCGGTGAACCAGAAGTCGAAATACTTGATGGTCTCGACCGGGTGTTCGTTGGAATAGGAAATCGCCCAGCCATCCGGCTTGATCGGGGTGCGACGGTGTTCTTCCATGCGCACGCCGCCCGCAGATTTCGGCGGCAGGAACGGCGCAAAATCAAACCCGGGGATCTTTTCGGCCAGCGCCGTATTATAGCCAGAGGTCGAGGCGAACCAGTCATGTGTTACCCCGCCCAGATTTTCAGACAGAAGATACTCGCGCGCCGACGAGCCGCGGGTGAACACTTCGGGGTCGATCAGACCTTCGGCGTACCATTTGGCGATATTGGCGATCCCGTCACGATAGGCCTCCTGCGCGTAGGGGTGCACGACCTTCCCATCCTTGACGTAGAAATCGTGATACGTGTCAGACCCAGAAGAGCGCGCATCCCACAGCGTCAGCAGACGCAGCACCTCTTCCCAGTCGCGGGCGAAATAGGGGATCTCGTCCTTCTTGCCATTGCCATTGGGGTCGTCGTTGCGGAACGCGGTCAGCACCGTGTAAAGCTCATCGACGGTGTCGGGCTGCTCCAGCCCCAGCTTGTCGAGCCAATCCTGACGGATGTACCAGGCCCGGCCGAATTTGCCATCGGGCAGATAGGGGATGTAATACATCTTGCCGTCAAAGGCCGAAATCGCCTGACGCAATTCCGGACGCTCGTCGAAGAACGCCTTGATGTTCGGTGCGTGCTCTTCGATCAGATCGTCGAGCGCAAGGAACGCGCCTTCCGGGCCGTATTGGTTCACCGGCTGCTGGATGCGGTTGCCGCCCACGATGTCCGGCAGCTTGCCCGTGGCCAGCAACAGGTTCATCGCCTCGTAATTGTCCTTGGTGTTCTTGCCCGAGGTCGCGTCCTTGAGATGGATGCCAGTCATCTCGCGCGCGGCAAGTTCGACCGGGTAATCCTCTTGGTAGCCCTGACTGCGGGGCCAGTGCATGTGGATGGTCAGCTCGAGCGGGTCGCTGACGATGGTCAGATCGTCCTCGGCCCATGCCGGCGCGGTCAGGATCGTGCTGGCCAGAGCCATGGCCGTCAGTTTGGTGATACGCATTCCAAGTCCTCCCTTGGGGTGTACACAGGTCATTCCTTCACTCCTCCGAGAAGAATGCCCTTGCTGAAGTATTTCTGCAAAAACGGGTAGATAAGCAGGATCGGGATGATCGAGCAGACGATGATCGCCGCGCTGACCGTTTCCACGCTGTAGTTCGCGGTCAGCAGGGTCGAGGCGAATTCCTGATCGTCGGTCAGCTCCGCGATGGTCTGGCGCAGGTAGACCTGCAGCGGGATCTTGTCTTCGTTCTGAAGCAGGATCATCGCCCAGAAGAAGCCGTTCCAGCGCGACACGATGCAGAACAGCGCGACGGTGGCGATGGCCGGTTTCGACAGCGGGACAAAGACCTTCCACAGCACCTGGAACTCGCTGGCCCCGTCCATCCGGGCGGCTTCCTCGAAGCTTTGCGGAATGCCTTCGAAGAAGTTGCGCAGCAGGATGATGTTGAAGCCGCTGACCGCGAAGCCGATGATGATGCCGAAGTAGCTGTCGAGCAGGCCAAGGTCCCGCATGTTCAGGAAGAACGGGATCATCCCGGCATGGAACCACATGGTGAAGGCCACCATCAGGTTCCAGAACCGCCGCCCGTAAAGCTGCGGGCGCGACAGCGCGTAGGCACCGGGAATGATGAACGCAAGGCTCATCAGCGTGCCGAACACCGTGTAGACAAAGGTGTTCTTGTAGCTGATCCAGAACATCGGTTCGGACAGCACCCGCTTATAGGCTTCGATGGTCCAGCCGACCGGGGTCAGCACGACGTTGCCGGCGCGCGCCTCGAAGCCTGAACTCAGCGACAGCGAGGCGATGTAGATGAACGGATACAGGGTCGAAAGGGCGAACAGGCCGATCAGGATCATGTTGACGATGACAAAGAGGCGATCGCCACGCGAGTAGAGATTGAGGTTGTTCATGGCGTCACCACAACGATGTGCGCGAGAAGCGCTTTGAAATCATGTTGGCGGAGATCACGAGCACAAAGGCCACCACCGCGTTGAACAGGCCCGCCGCGCCGGCAAGGTCGTATTGCCCGCCCTGGATGCCCTGCCGGTAGATGAATGTGTTCACCACATCCGCCGTCTCGTAGGTGGCGGGCTGGTACAGCAGGATGATCATCTCGAAGCCGACTTCGAGGATGTTGCCGATGCGGATGATCAGCATGATGATGATCGTCGGCAGGATGCACGGAACGGTGATCTTCCACATCATCTGCCAGCGGCTGGCCCCGTCGACCACGGCGCTTTCGTACAGCGTCGGCGACACCCCGGCGATGGCCGCAAGGTAGACGATCGACTGAAAGCCCGCCTCTTGCCAGACCCCGGTGCCGATGAAGATCGGGCGGAACCATTCGGCCTTTGTCAGGAAATAGATCGGATCGACCCCGAACCAGCCGAGGATGGTGTTCACGATGCCCGCTGATGGCGAAAACGCCGTGATGACGATGCCCGCGATGATCACCGAGCTGATGAAATGCGGCAGGTAGACGATGGTCTGCGCCACGCGTTTGAACCAGGCGTTGAGCACCTCGTTGAACATCAGCGCCAGCAAGATCGGAACCGGGAAGCCGAACAGCAAGCCGTAGGCGCTGATGATAACGGTATTCTTCAGCGCGCGCAGGAACTGGTCATTGCCGAACAGGGTCTGGAAATGTTCCAGCCCGACCCACGGGCTGCCTTCGATACCCCGAAAGATCGAGTAATCCTTGAACGCGATCTGAAGCCCGTACATCGGCTTGTAGAGAAAGACGAGCAGCCAGATGATGGTCGGCAGCAGCAGCAGGTACAGCTGCCATTCGCGCTTCAGGTGGTCGCCGACACGCTGGATGCGCGAGGCTGCGCGGTTGCGCTGTGCCTCGCGGGCCTGAAGCACCAGCTCTTCGGTGCGGTTGCCTTCGATTTCAGGGGTATGGGTCATGCCGCCTGCTCCACCGCCGTGGTCTGGCCGGGCAGCGCCATGCCGGTGTCCGCATCAAAGACGCGCAGCAGGCCCGGCTGCACGGCGAAATGCGCGTGTCCGGTCGAGGCCGGCACATGGCCGATGGTCTCGTGCCGGATGACGAAGGGCTCGCCGCCAAGCGTGGCATGGATCAGCGCCTCCGAGCCCAGCGTTTCCACCAGATCGATCTCGACGGCGACGCCGGTGGCGGCCAGCGTGGCGAACTCGGGCCGGATGCCAAGGATCACCTTGCGCCCTGATTCCAGCCCCGGCAGCGACGGCAGCGGCAGGCTCTGGCCATGGAAGTCCGCATGGGCCATGCCATCCCTGACCGCGACAACCGCATTCACCATGTTCATCGGCGGCGAGCCAAGGAACCCCGCGACAAAGGTGTTCACCGGGTTCAGGAACAGATCCATCGGCGTGCCGACCTGCTCGATCCGCCCCTCGCTCATCACCACGATGCGGTCGGCAAGGGTCATCGCCTCGACCTGATCATGGGTCACGTAGATCGAAGTAACGCCCAGCCGGTTGTGCAGCCGCTTGATCTCGGCGCGCATCTGGCTGCGCAGCTTGGCGTCGAGGTTCGACAGCGGCTCGTCGAACAGGAACACCTTGGGGCGGCGCACGATGGCGCGGCCCATGGCGACGCGCTGGCGCTGACCACCAGACAGATCGGCGGGGCGCCGTTCAAGGTAATCGGTCAGGCCGAGGATGGCCGCGACCTCATCGACGGATTCGGCGATCCGGTCCTTGGGTTCCTTGCGGATGCGCAGGCCGAAGGCGATGTTCTCCGCCACGTTCAGATGCGGGTACAGTGCGTAATTCTGGAACACCATGGCCACGTCGCGGTCTTTTGGTGCCACCCGATTTACCCGCCGCCCATCGATGGTCAACGTGCCGTCGCTGATCTCCTCCAGCCCTGCGATCATGCGCAGCGTGGTGGATTTCCCGCAGCCCGAAGGCCCAACGAGGACGACGAATTCGCCCTCTGCGACGTCGAGTTCGATGCCATGAACAACGCGCAACGCGCCATAGCTCTTGACGATACCGTCGAGGCTGACTCCGGCCATGTGCTCCTCCCTAAAAAGCGAGCCTCGGGTCGGTCGAGGCCGCAGGTCCTGCCTGATTGGTGGCGGCGAATCGGCGCAAAGTCAAGTCTTGTATCCAAGTTGGGATACCAGTATTTTCGGATCAACGCGTATCTGCGCCACCACGTCCGGCGCCCCTTCCCGCCCCAAGCTGGAATTGAAACGCGTCCTCGGTTATGGGGGAACGCTCAAAGGGGAACCGTATGACGAAGACCGCCAGCCTGACCGCCAGCCGCCGCAACAGCGTCGACGATATCGTCGATCACCTGTACCGCGAGATCACGTCGCTGCGCCTGCTGCCCGGCACGCGGATCTCGGAAACCGACATCGCATCGCAGTTCGGCGTGTCGCGCCAGCCGGTGCGGGACGCCTTCCGCCGGCTGGAAACCATGGACCTGATCCTCGTGCGCCCCAAGAAGGCGACCGAGGTCAAGAAATTCTCCATGCGCGCCATCGAGAAAAGCCGGTTCGTGCGCGCCGCGGTCGAGGCCGCAGCCCTGCGCAAGGCGGCAGAGCTGTGTGACAAGGCCGGAGGGTTCGAATTGGACTCACGCATTGCCTTGCAACACAAGGCTTTGGCCAATGAGGATTATTCCGGATTTGGCGCGCTGGATTACGCCTTTCACAAGGCGATCTGCGAGATCGGTCAGGTGCCCTTTGCCTTTGACATCATCAAAGAGGAAAAGGAAAAGGTCGACCGCCTGTGCATCCTTGGCCTGTCAAAGGAACGCCGGATGCCGCAGCTGATCCAGGATCACGAGGACATCGCCGCCGCCATCAAGGCGCATGATGCCGAGGCCGCGGTCGCCGCCGGAATGCGCCACCTGTCACGTCTGGATGAAACCATCGCAGCCATCCAGATCAACAGCGCCGCCTATTTCACCGATGACTCCTAAGCCACACCGCATCTCGCGATAGAGGATGCTGCGATCGGGGTAAGTTTTCTACCTCTTGCAAAAAACAACTTGTATCCCAGATTGCATACCAACATGATGCCTTCCATGGACGTGGCGCTGGGAGAGCAGCGCCCTGCCCTTCTGGGAGGAAATGCATGACCGATATCATCCTCGCGAAGCGATTCTCTGCCGCCGCGGTGGCTCTTGGACCGGTTCCCGGCGGCGCGCAGGCTCCGGAGCTGCACGGCCGGGCTATCCACGTGGGGGATGCCCCCGCCGCCATCGCCAAGCAGAGCCTTGTCACGAACCTGAGCGAAAACACCGGCAACAGGGTCCAGGCCACCGTGCGGTTCAAACGACCCGGCGCCTTTGATCAGGTCTTTGCAGGCACCCCGGATCGGACCGAGGCCAATCCGACATGATCCGCAACGCCAGATAACAGCAGTGTCGGGGATCGCCCAAAGGCGGCCCCCATCCCGCGCGAAAGCTACTTACATGACACCCCAACCGCATTTCGTCACGCGGATCGGACAGGCGCCGTGCGCCGTTCGGTCTTCCGACATGCTCCTTGCCTCCACCGCCTTGGTGGCGCTGACCGCCCTCGGCGACACTCCCGGTGCGATCCTGCGGATGCCTGGCATCGGCCCCTATCTGCCGGAAGTGTTGCCGTGACCGCCGTCGGGGCTGGCGGCATGAGCGCCCTGCGCAGCCCCGGCGGGCTGTTCGCTCTGGCATGGCCCATGGCGATGCGGATGCTGATGCTGCACGGTATCGTGGTGGTCGATGCATGGCTGGTGGCGCCGCTAGGCGAGGCATCGGTCGCCGCCATCGGCCTCGCCAGTGCCGTGGCGGCGCTGCTGCTCGGGGCACAGAATGCCTTTGCAAACGCAGCGCAGATCCTCGTGGCGCAGGCTTGGGGATCGGCCTCGCCATCGGCTCTGCGCAGTGCCTGCCGCACCGGGCTGGTGATCAACCTTGCGGTCTGCACGGTGGGGCTGTCGGTGCTGGCGCTGGCCACCGATCCGCTGCTGTCCCTGTCGGGACAAAGCGCCGAGGTTCAGGCGCAGGCCCGGCTGTACCTGTTGATCTTCATCGGCGTCGTGCTGGCCGAAGCGGTCGGGCAAAGCCTGTCGGCGTTTTTCAATGGCTGCGGTGACAGCCGCGCACCGTTCCTCAGCTACATCGTGTCGGTGCCGATCAATGTCGGCCTGTCATGGGCGCTGATCCATGGCACGGGCGGCTTGCCGCAGCTGGGGCTGGCGGGCGCCGCCGTGGGCAGCGTGCTGGGCTCGCTGGTGCGGGCGGGCTACCTCGTCTGGCGCGTCTGGCGATCCACCGATAGCTGGCGCCGCGCCGACTCCTTGCCGCTGCGCCCGGCGCTGCGGGCGCATCTGGCCTTTTCGCTGCCGATTGCCGCGACCTTCTTTAGCGCGCAGGCGTCGGGCAGTGTCTGCATGTTGATCTATGCGGCCTATGACGTCTACCAGTTTGCCGCGCTGACGCTGGTCATGCCATGGATCAACGTCGTCGGCACCCTCGGCATGGCATGGGCGCAAGCCGCCGGGATCGCGGTGGCGCAGCATCTGGGCCAAGGCGGCGGACGGGCAGCGATGGACCATTTCCTGCGCATGGTCTGGCGCGGATCGGCCGGGTTGTCGGTGCTGGTCTCGGGGTTCTACGCCCTGCTGATTCTGGAAGCCGACAGCCTATACGCCGCGCTCGCGCCGCAGACCCTGACCGCGCTGGCGACCTTCCTGCCGGTGCTGCTGATCTTGCCCTGGCCGAAAAATTCCAACGCCATCTGCGGCAACACCCTGCGTGCGGCGGGGCGGACGGTCTACGTCATGCATATCTTCTTGTGGTCGCAATGGGCCTTCAAGGTGCCGCTGAGCGTGGTGCTGGTCTTGTGGCTCGACACCCCCGTGGTCTGGGTGCTGGCGCTGAACCTCGCGGAAGAATTCGTCAAATTCATCCCCTTCCATCGGGGCATGCTGAAGGGGCGTTGGCGCGATGCGTTGCCGGACTGAGCCCGCCCCCTGCCCCGTCGCGCCTGACCGGGCCAGACCAGCACCCGCTCTGTTGGCGTTGCCTGCGTGCCCGGCGCGAGGCGGCCAGCATGAAACGCGCGCCGCGACGCGCATCTTGGATGCCCTTCTTGTATCCAAGATTGAAACATTCTTACATCACCAAGCGCGCGGGCGTCGCCTGACGCGCCTGTCATCATCGGGGGGAACGACATGAAGGTGCTGATCGCAGGAACGGGCTTTGCCGCCGAAGGGCACGCCGCTGCCTTTCGTGCGGCGGGGGCAGAGATCACCGGCATCGTCGGGCGCACCCCGTCGGTGGTTGCCGAGCTGGCGCAGCGGCTGGAGATCCCCTACGCAGGCACCGACTGGGCCAGCGCGCTGAAGGCCTGCCGCCCCGACATCGCGTCCATCGCCACACCCGGCGGCGCGCATCACGACCAGATCACCCAAGCCATCGACGCAGGCTGCCATGTCTTTTGCGACAAGCCGCTGACGATCACCGGCGAATCCGCGCGCGAGCTTGCCGACCATGCGGCGCGGGCCGGGGTCAAAACCGCCTATGCCGCCAGCTTTCGCTACACCCCCAGCGTCCAGCACGCCGCCCGACTGGTGGCCGAAGGCGCCATCGGCGAGCCGACCGAGGTGGAGTGCATCTCGCATTTCAACCTCGAACGCGGCATCCCTTTTGGCTGGTCGCACCGCGCCGAACAGGGCGGCGGGCGGCTCAACAACAACTTCACCCACACGCTGTCGATCGTCACCGCCGTTGTGGGCGAGCAGATCACCCAGATCACCGGAGATCTGCGCGACGACATGCACCGTGCGCCCATCGTGGACGGCGTCCACAACTTCGCCACGCGTCGGGAGTTCATCCCCGAAGACCTGTCCGCTCCGGCGCTGGACTGGGGCGACAGCAACGTCGAATGGTCCTACACCGTTCTGGCCCGCATCGACAGCCCGCTGGCGGCGCAGCCCGTGTCGGTGCTGTTCAAACATGGCGGTCTGGTGCCGCGCTTTGGCGACGATCACATCGTGTTCTACGGCACCAAGGGCGCCGTCCACCTCAAGGGGCATTACGGCAGCGGGCAGGTCTCGCTGTATGGGGCCGACCGTGACTGGCGCGCCCTGCCCTTGCCCGATGACATCGCATCGACCCTGCCAAAGGTCGCCGGGGAAACCGAACTGTGCTGGCACATCCTTGCGCGCGATTTCGTCCGCGACCTCAGCGGAGAGCCCGCCGCCCCCTATCCAACCTTTCGCGAAGGCGCGCAGTACCAGCAGATCATCGACCTGCTGCGCGTCGGCGCCCCGTGGATATCCGCCCCCAAGCTGTGAGCCAGACATGAAGATCACCAATGCCAAGGTATTCGTCGGCGGCCCCGGCAAGAATTACGTCACGCTGAAGATCGAAACCGATCAGGGCGTCTACGGGCTCGGCGATGCGACGCTGAACAACCGTGAAACCCTGCCGGCAGCGTATTTGCAGGACTACCTGATCCCCTGCCTGATCGGAATGGATCCGCGCCGGTCCGAGGACATCTGGCAGTTCTTCTATCGCGGCGCCTATTTCCGTCGTGGGCCGATCGCCATGGCGGCCTTTGGCGCCATCGACATGGCGCTGTGGGACATCAAGGGCAAGCTGGCCAACATGCCGCTGTACCAGCTGTTTGGCGGCAAATCCCGCGACGGCGCGCTGGTTTACGCCCATGCCACCGGCGCCGACCTGCCCGACCTGATGGAGTCCATCGCGCATTACGTCGATGCCGGTTACAAGGCCGTGCGGGTGCAATGCGGCATCCCCGGCATGCCGTCGGCCAGCTACGCCGTGCCGGAAACGTCGGGCGCGTCGAAACACTACATCACCGATTTCAGCGGCATCCGCCCCAGGACCGAGATCTGGGACACCGACCGCTACATGCGCTACATGCCCGGCGCCCTGACCGAGATCCGCGAGCGGTTCGGCCCCGACCTGAAACTGCTGCACGACGTTCACCACCGCCTGACCCCGCGCGAGGCGGCGCAATTCGCCAAGGCGGTGGAGCCGGTCAATCTTTTCTGGCTCGAAGACCCGACCCCGGCCGAGGACCAGACTGCGCTCAAACTGATCCGCCAGCATTCCACCACCCCCATTGCCATCGGCGAGGTGTTCAATTCGCTGCACGACTGCCAGCATCTGATCGAACAGGAGCTGATCGATTTCATCCGCGTCGCGGTGACCTATGCGGGCGGCATCACCCATGTGAAACGCATCGTAGAGCTGGCAGGCATGCACCACATCCGCACCGGATTTCACGGCGCGCCCAGCCATTCGCCGCTGTGCATGGCGGCGCAGGCCCATCTGAACGCCTGGGCGCCGAATTTCGGCATTCAGGAATATCTGGTGCTGGGCACCCCGGAATGCGATGCGCTATTCCCCTCGGATCATCAGATGCAGGACGGGCTGTTCCATGTCAGCGATGCGCCCGGCCTTGGCGTCGATTTTGACGAGACGCAGGCCGCCCGCTACTGCTATGCGCCCGGCAGCCACCCTGTCGTGCGCCTTCAAGATGGAACGCTCTGGAACTACTAAGCGCGGCGAGGGCTATGTCCCGGCCTGATCCAACGCCCTGTGCCCCTACGGCATTCCTCTCGGCTTAACGAGACTTGGTCGCAGGGCCTACACAGGCGTTTTCAGTTTCGGGGCGGAGCTTATCTTGCCACGCCCCATACTCTGCCGCTCGGTGTTCCTTGATGAGCCCCCCTCGGCAGCGATCTGCCAGACGCCCTTGAGCGTCCCTCTTTGACGTGCCCGCCCCTATGTGTCGCATCCGGTCAAATGCTATGGCGGCGGCTATAACAGCTCTGGCTTGATGATATGCCAATCCATCATCGCCCTTAACAGCGTCTTTGCGGCCGATCCGGCATTGATGCACAAACAGGTGACGGATTCACTTTTTGAATACAGAGACGTAGCAGGCAACTCCCCCCCACGAAGTACAAGATCAGGAACTTGGCCTGCTGCTGGTTTCGTGGACAGCGGGTAGGGTTTGCATAGCGCGGCCCTCGACCGCCATGGGATTGGGTCGCCCAGCTTCGAGGGGCGGCGCCTCGGACTGTAGAAGCGCTCAATGAGGTCAAACACGTCGGCACGGAGGGCATCACGGGTGCGGTAGAGCTTGTGGGCCGTCCGGTCGGTCTTCATCGCCGAGTTGTTCCGGACGTCGCCGGCGCGGTTCATCCACTGCCCAGCAGGGCATCTGCCATGCAGATGTCTCGAAAGGAATGAGCATGTCCGTGACCAGCGAGGCGCCCCGGTCCGCCTGCATCGACCAACCGACAACGCGCCGAAAGAAGAGGTCGAGCAGGACCGAGACGTAGAGCCAGCCCTCCGCGGTCCAGATGCAGGCGACGCCGGCAAGCCCTGTCTGATTCGGACGGTCGGCCTTGAAATCACGGTCGAGAATCTTGTCGGCGATGACCGAGCGTTCAGCGTCGTCCTACTGCTTCCCGCGTCGCTTCGGCCGCGCCCTCATTGTATCCCGGCGCATCAGCCGTTCGATCCGGTGCAGTCCGCAGGCAGGCCCACCCTTGGGCACGCCGCGCCATAGGTGCAGTCGCTGGCTTTGAAGCTCTAGTCGATCTCCACGATGAGCTTCGCCTCGTAGCTTGCCCGCGCGCTGATCGCTCGCCCGGGCCAGACGTGGACGCCCCACCGAGACACGCCCAGAGCGTCGCACATCCAGCTCACTGGCCAGATGTGCCGATGCTTCGCAACGAGTGCGAACGTCATGGCGCGTCCTGCGCGAATTAGGCGGTCGACCATTGCCCTCGGACCGATGGCGAATAATGGTCTCACCCTTTTTCAGGATGCTTGAGCTTGGCGACCTCTTTCTTCAGGGCTGCGATCTCGGCAAGATCAGCGCGCTGCTGGCCATTGCCAGAGAACGCCCCGGTCGGCGCCGCCGCTTCACGCATCCACCGCCGTAGAACGCTCGCGGCCAGTTCCAAATCACGGCATGTCTGGGCCACCGCCAAGCCTCGCACGGTCACGAGCTTCCCCGCCCCCGGCTTGAACACGCGACTGAACTTCGGCGTCGTCATCTCCACTCTACAGTTCCATCGTCACGATCTTATCTTTGTGTCCATGAAACCGGCAGCAGGCCATGACGCGCAGATCAGTTCAAGTGCCTTCGCTGCAAGTCGCGGGGGTTTCCAAAAGTCAGCTCGGCCTCAATTGTTGGGCTTACGCGCAGTGACGTCTCGGCCCATGCTGCCTGTTTCGACTGCAATGCTAGCGTTCGTAAGTTACCGGGCGAGGCGGAATGAAACAGCGTCCGTAGATACCTTGATACCAACACAAGCCTGACTTTGATCGACACGGCTGTTGTTACCACCGGGGCCTGAGCAATCCAGCGCGATGACGCCCGGCGGCGGCTTGGTATCGGTGGGGATGTCGTGGATCGGGCGGCGCTCTGGCGGATCAGCCTGCGGGCAAGGATTGCCGCCACGGCGACAAGCGCGGTGAGTGACAGGATCTACGGCGTGCGATCCCGCCGGGCAGGATGCCCCGGTAGCGCGCGCGGTGTAGGCGATCGGATTGCAATAGCTGCGATAACCCCGGCCCCACAGTCTCGGCGTGCTCAGTCTTGGCGTGGCGCCGACCATGATGATGGTCACGGCGATCAGCGCCAGAATGGCGACGATCCGGGCAAAGGCCCCCAAGACGCAACGTCAGGCTGGTGGCCTCTTTGCGGTAAATCGGGGCTGTTCGCCTGCGCTATCCTATACCGGGCTGGCTTGGGACGGGGCCGGTTTCCCCGAGCCTCACAAGGGCTTTCATGACGCCCGGGACCAGCGGGCATCAGGCCCGGTCACGCCAGTGGCTCTGGCTCGGCCCCTGTCAGGGCGACGGCCCGGTCGGCACTCAGGATGGCAGCCGCCATGTTGGGAGAATGGAAGTAATCTCCCGCAAGGGCGATGCGCCCCAAGGGCATCTGTAGCGGCGCCTGCAACGCTGCCCGGCCCGGCAGCGCGACCGGGGCGCCGTGGGGCCAGCGGGCGATCTGCGTGGCCTCGATCCGCAACGCCGCGCCCGGGAACAGCCCCTGCAGGTGGCGCTGCGCCAACTGGGTCAGGGCGTCGTCGGTCAGGGCCGCAAGCTCCGCCGCCCCTGCCGCACCGCGAAACAGCATCAAAGTGCTGAGCCCGCCGGTATCGAGCCCGGTGCCTTGATCGAACATCACGCTGAACGGCGCGCCGGGGGTGGCAAGCGCATAGGCGCCGCGCCACGGCGCAGCCCCGCGCACGCCAAGCGCGACGCTCAGGAACGGGCCATAGGCGATCTGGCCAAGCGCAGCCGCGCAAGCCTCTGGCAACCCGGACAGGATACTGCGCGTGATCGGCGCCGGGGTGCAAACGATGCAGCGCCGGGCGCGCAGCCGGGTGCCCGCAAGGTCCACGCAGACATGATCGCCCATGTTCTGCACATGGGTCACGGGGGCCTGGGTCAGCACTCTGGCGGAGCCAATGGCATCGACAAGCGCGTCAATCATGCGCTGGCTGCCGCCTGTCAGGTTTGCGCCGGGGGCCTGCCCGCTCCAGACATTGGTGAAACTGCGCAGCGCGTGGCCTGCGGACATGCTGGCGGGGTCTCCGCCAGAGCGTTCGGTGAGCGCGGCCAGCATCACCGACACCTGTGGGTGCAGCGGGCCGATGAACTCGGCAAGGGTGCGGTGGTCCTCGAACGTGGCATCGGTGCCATCGGCCATGGCGCGGGCCATACGCGCCGCGCCCCAGCGCAGGCGCAGCCCCATCCGCGCAAAGGACGCCCGCGCAGGCAGCGACATCGGCAGGCGCAACGGCCAGAGCTCGGGCCGCCCCTGCACCATTTTCCCGCCCAGAGACATCGCCATCAGCGCCCCCCGGATCGGCGTGCGGGTCAGGCCCAGTTCGGCCACCAGATCGCCCACCGGGGTGCCGGGGCCGGAAAACATATGCGCCCCAAGGTTCAGCGGCACGCCATCGTGCAGCACCGAACACACCCGCCCCCCGGCGCGCACGCCCGCCTCTAGCACCAGCACGTCACGCTCGCGCAGCCGATAGGCGGCCGTCAGCCCGGCAAGCCCGCCGCCCACGACGATCACGTCGCGCAGGCGGTCAGGGTCAGGAATCGCCGCGCTCATTGCGCCGCATGGGGAGACCGCGCGCGCGGCACATAGGCCCCGCCCGGAGTGGCCGAGGCCAGCGTGTCGCCTTGCGTCACCACCTGCCCACGCAGCATGGTCAGCACGGGCCAGCCGGTGACTTCGAGCCCCTCGAACGGGGAATAATCGCAGCCGTGATGCAGGTATTCCTGCCGAATGGTGCGGGTCAGATCCGCATCCCACAGCACGATATCCGCGTCCGAGCCGACCTCGAGCGCGCCCTTCTGCGGATACATCCCATAGGTTTTGGCGTGATTGGTGGAGGACAGCGCGACAAAGCGGTTCAGATCGATGCGCCCCTTGGTGACCCCTTCGAAAAACAGGATCGGCAGGCGGGTTTCGACCCCCGGAATGCCGTTGGGCACGTAGCGGAACGATTTCTCGCCCTTGGGTGTCAGCTTGCCCTCTTCGGTATAACGGAACGGGCAGTGATCGGATGAGAACACATCGAAGGTGCCATCGATCAGCCCCTGCCAGCAGGCCTCCTGATCGTCGGTGCCACGCGGCGGCGGGCTACAGACGAACTTGGCGCCCTCCATGGCGTCGCCCTGCATGTCGTCTTCGGTCAACACAAGGTATTGCGGGCAGGTTTCGGCGCGGATGTTCAGACCCCGCGCGCGGGCACGTTCGATTTCCTCGATCGCGGCGCGATTGGACACATGCACGATCATGATCGGCACCTCGACGATTTCGGCCAGGCTGATGGCGCGGTGCGTCGCCTCGCGTTCCACCGCAACCGGGCGTGAGGGGCCGTGGTAATAGGGCGCGGTCTTGCCCGCCCGTTCCAGTTTTTCCGTCAGGAAACGGATGGTGTCATAGCCTTCGGCATGGACCATGACAAACGCGCCAGAACTGCGCGCGGCGTCCATCACCCCCAGCAATTCGCGATCATTCAGCACCAGATCGTCATAGGTCATGAACACCTTGATCGAGGTATAGCCGTCCTCGACCAAAGCCGGAATATCCTGCCCCAGCACGCCCGCCGACGGATCGGACACGATGACATGAAAGCTGACATCGGTGTGACAATTGCCGTCCGCCAGCGCGTGATAGGCGGTCAGCGCCTCGCGCAGGCCCTTGCCCTTTTCCTGCAGACAGAACGGCATGACGGTGGTGTTGCCGCCAAACGCGGCGGCCAGCGTGCCCGAGGCGAAATCATCGGCCATCACCACCTCGGGGCCAGAGGGCTGGGCAAGGTGGACATGGCTGTCGATACCGCCGGGCATCACCAGCTTGCCCGTCGCGTCAATGGTCTGCGCCGCGCCGTCGAGCGTTTCGGCAATCGCGGTGATGCGCCCGTCGGTGATGCCGATATCGGCGCGAAAACTCTTGGTGTCGGTGACAAGGGTGCCGCCAGAGATGATGGTGTCGAAGGTCATATGTGGCCTCGTTCCTGCCTGCGAATTGGGCGTCTTTGCGCCTTGGGGTGTTGTTTCATGCCGCGCGGGGCGGCGAAGGGGTTTCATTCGGGCGGGCCCCATCCGACAGATCAGCCAACCGCCACAGCCGGAGCAGATCATGCCGTTCGACCCCACCCGCCTTCATGGCATCCATGCCGCCACCGTTTGTCCGTTGACAGCCGATTTTACCATCGACCGCAAGGCGTTGGTGGCGCATGTTGCCCGCGTGATGGACTGCGCTGGCATCAAGGGCTTGCTGATCAACGGGCACGCCGGGGAAAACGCGCAACTGTCGCGCAGTGCCAAGCGTCAGGTGGTCGAGATCCTGCGTGACGCCTTTCCCGATGCCTGGCTGACCTGCGGCGTTTACAGCGAAAGCGCGCTTGAGGCGGCGGATCATGCCCGCGACGTAGCCGCAGCGGGCGGCGATGCGGTGCTGGTGTTTCCGCCCAATGGCTGGGCGCTGGGGCAATCGCTTGCAGCGGTGGTCGACCATCACGCCCGGATCGCTGGGGCGAGCGATCTGCCGGTGGTGCTGTACCAAGCGCCGGTGACGGCGGGGCGCATGGCCTATCCGCTCGACACGCTGCTGGCGCTGTGTGCCCTGCCCCATGTGGTCGCGATCAAGGAAGGCAGCTGGGAAATCGCCCGCTATGATGCCAATCGCCGCGCAGTCAAGGCGGCGTTCCCCGACATTGCCGTGCTGGCGTCGGGGGATGAACATCTGCTGACCGGCTATCTGATCGGGACCGAGGGTAGCCAGGTGTCGCTTGCCGCCGTGCTGCCCGACCTGACGGTCGATCTGTGGGATGCGGCGCAAGCGCAGGATTGGGACCGCGCGCGCGCGTTGCACGACCGCCTCGCGCCGCTGGTCAGCGCGATCTACAGCCCACCGCCGGGGGTGTCGCCGACCGCCTGCCTCAAGACCTGTCTGGTACTGTTGGGGCATCTGGACAATGACCGCACCGCGCCGCCGACCCAGCCGCCAAGCGATGCCTATCGCGAGGTGCTGCGCTCCGCGCTGGACGTCGCGCTGGATGGGGCACAAAACGGCTGAACGGGCCGCCCGATGGGCGACCCGTCTGGCACGTGTCAGGATGGAATATCCCGCCACCCGGATCAGTTGGTCGGGGTGGCCATGACCGCGTCGAACAGCGCCTGCTGGGTCTCGGTTTCCAGCATGGCGTTGTACAGCGGCACGGCAGCTTCCTGGAACGGCTTGGGGTCGGGCTGCGTGATGGTCACGCCCTTTTCGACCAGCGCATCCAGCAGCGGCTTTTCCTGATCATCGACATACTGACGCTGCCAATCGGCGGATTCGCGACCGGCTTCCAGAACGGCGGTCTGGATGTCTTCGGGGAGCATGTCGAACGCGGCCTTTTGCATGAACACCGGGGCGGTCATGTTGAGCCAGCCAACCATGGCGAAATCGGGCGCCACTTCGTAAAGCTTCTGACCGGTGTAGTTGGTCGCAGCGCCTTCGGCCCCATCAACCACGCCGCTTTGCAGCGCGCCATACAGTTCCGAATAGGCCAGCGGCGTCGGGTTGGCCCCAAACGCGGTGAACGCATCCACGTGAATCGGGTTCTGCATGGTGCGGATCTTGACGTTTTTCAGATCGTCGATGGAATTGACCTCTTCCTTGGTCATGATGTGGCGAATGCCAGAGGAATAGACCGCCAGCAGTTCAAGCCCTGTCTCATTGGCGGAATCCTCCAGCATACCGTAGACCGGGCCATCCAGAACGCTGCTCAGCTTGGCGATGGTCGGGAACAGGAACGGCAGGTCGAACACGCGGTAATCGGTGATGTAGTTGCTGATCGTGGAATTGGCGGTCATCGCCACGTCGAGCGAGCCCAGCATCACCTGTTCGACCAGCTGCGCCTCATCACCGAGCTGACCGTTGGGGAAAATCTCGATGGTGGCGCGCCCGTCGGTCTTGGCCTCGAGCAGTTCGCGCATCTTTTGCAGGCCCTTGTCCTGCACTTCGTCTGCGGCGTTGGTATGGGCGACGCGCAGGGTGTAGTCCTGCGCGAACGCCGGAAGCGCAAGGGCGGCAGACAGCAGGCAGGCCAGAGAGGTGAGGGTTTTCATGTATCGTTTCCTTATGGTCAGAGAGATCAGTCGTAGAAGAATGAGGGAAGCCAAAGCGTTACCGGCGAGGCAAAGGCGGTCAGCCCCAGCACAATCACCATCGGGATCAGCGGCAGCCACACGCGCGAGGACACCTGTTCGATGCGTCGCCCCGCCACCATCGATGCGATGTAAAGACAGATGCCATAGGGCGGCGTCACCAACCCCACCGACAGGTTGAGCGCGGCCATCACGCCGAAATGCACCGGGTCGATGTCATAGCCGATGGCGATGGGCATCAGCACCGGCATGATGATCAGGATGGCGCTGATGCTTTCCATGAACATGCCGACGAACAGCAGCAACAGGTTGACCAGCAGCAGGAACACCAGCGGGTTGGACGTGACGCCGCGCAGGAATTCATCCAGCGCACGCGGCGCGCCTTGGCTGGCGATGATCCACGAGAAAATGCTGGCGGTGGACACGATGATCAGCACCGCCGCCGCAAGGCTCACGGTCTTGAGGATGATCGGCCAAAGCTGCGCGATGGTCAGTTCGCGGTAGATCCAGATCGAGATCGCGGCGGTGACAAACACCGCGACACAGGCAGCCTCGGTCGCGGTGAACACGCCGCCGACGATGCCGCCAACGATGATCAGCGGCACCAGCATGGCGGGCAGCGCATCGACCAACGCCGCCCAGAGCCGCGCACCGGAAAACGGCTGCACGTCCTTGTATGCCATGCCGCCGCGCTTGGCGTACAGATAGGTGCCGAACAACAGCCCTACCGACAGCAACAGCCCCGGAATGATGCCGCCCAGAAACATCGCGCCGATGGATTGGTTGGTGGTGATCGCGATGATGACCATGACGATGGACGGCGGCACAATGCTGGCCATCGCGCCAGACGCGGCGATCACCGCCGCCGCCATATCCACATCATAGCCGCGCTTGCGCATATCGGGGATCAGCATCGAGCCAATCGCCGCCGTATCCGCCGACCCGGACCCCGAAATCGCCGCAAGCCCGGTGCCCGCGGTGATCGCCACCATATAGAGGCTGCCGGTGATCCATCCCACCAATGCGCTTGCCAGCGCCACAAAGCGGCGGGCAATGCCCCCGGTTTCCATGATGATCCCGGCGGCGACAAAGAACGGGATTGCCATCAGCGGAAAGGAATTGACCCCGCCATAAACCCGCTGCGCCACGATCGACAGCGGCACATCGGTCAGCACCACGATGGCGATCAGCGCCGACACCCCCAGCGCCAGAACGATGGGCAGGCCCGAAAAGATCAGAAAGGCAAAACCGCCAAACGCAATATTCATGTCAAAGCCGCCGCGTTGGCGCGGGCCTGGGCCGGGCGCAAAATGTCAGGAAGGCTGGCGATGGAGAATTCCAGCATGAAATAGGCCATGCCCACCGGCAGCGCCGCATAGGGGATGGCCATCGGCAGGCGCAGCGCCGGCGATTGCACCATCATCCCGATGCCCAGCAACGCAAAGCTGCCCACGAACACCACATACAGGAACCACATGCCCAGCGCATAGGACGCCAGCCGCGCCAGCTGCTGCACCCGCACGGGCGTGCGGCGGATCAACACATCCACCCCCACATGCTGGCGGTTGCGCATAGCGATGCCCGCGCCCAGCAGCACCAGCCAGACCTGCGCGAACACCGCCGTCTCATCGGTTCCGGCGATGGAATAGCCAAAGACATAGCGCCCAAGGATCTGCGCCATGATTGCAAGCGCCATGTAGATGAACAGCAATCCCGCTATCAGATCGACCAGCCGTCGCAGCCCCGTCAGTGCCAGCGTGGCGGGCCCGGCAACCCTGTTCAGCCAAGGAGGAAGATCCGGCGATCTCGTCATGTCGGCGCCTTTCGTTTCGTTGAAATCTTGTGCGTTTGTCGCGTTGGTGGTCAGCGTTGCGCCAAAATCACCGGGCGAAAAGACCCCGGACTATTACAAAAACGACCGCCATTATTTTGGGCGCTGATTGCGTTGCCAAACCGGAATCGCTCGGCCATAGGTCGAAAAATCAGCCCTTTAGAAAAATGCGAGACGTCCATGACAGCCAGTTTTTCAAGCACGCCCGTGCCGCGCATCGGGTTGGCCGCCTGCGTCGTCGGCCTGCCCGAGATGATCCCCGTGGCCAAGGGCGCGGGCTATGATTTCCTGCTGGTGGATATGGAACATGGGCGCATCGCCATCGATGCGCTGGCGGGCATTTGCGTGACCGGGCTGGCCGCCGATTTCCCGGTGCTGGCGCGGGTGACGGGGCCGGGCTCGCCCGATCTGGCGCGGGTGCTCGATTGCGGCGCAACCGGCGTGATCATCCCGCATGTGGACAGCGTCGAACAGGCCCGCGCCATCGTGGCCGCCTGCCGCTTTGCGCCGCTGGGCAGCCGCGCGATTCCGGGGCCGCTGGCGATCCTGTCGTTTGAAGCCGTCCCCCCCGCGCAGTTGATCGCCGCCAGCGAGGAACGCGTGGAATTGCACGCGATGATCGAAAGCCGCGCCGGGCTGGATGCCGTGGCCGAGATCGCCGCCGTACCGGGGCTGAGTGCGCTGGTGATCGGGGCGAATGATCTGGCATCCGATCTGGGCCATACCGGGCAGCTCGATCACCCAGATGTGCGTGCCGCCTTTGCCACCATCGCCGCGGCGGCGCATGCCCACGGCCTTGGGTTCGGCGTGATGGGCCTGCCCCCGGCGTTGATCCCCGGCCATGCGGTGGCCAATGGCGCGACGCTGATCGTCGCCACCAACGAGATCAACCTGCTGGTCGATGGGGCCCGCGCCACGCTGGGCGCGGTCAGGGCGCAGCTTCCCGCAAGCCAGCCAGCCGCGCCTGCGTAAGCGACACGAACAGATCGCGAAACCGCTGCGTGGTGACAGACATTGGCCGACCACGCGGCGCAATCGTGGACAGCACCCGCGGCACGACGGGTTCGAAGGGCACGACCGTCAGGTCTTCGTAACGGCCCGAATGGGCGGTGACCTCATCCAAGAGCGCGACGCCCCAGCCCTCTTGCACGATGCGGGCGGCAGCGTTCAGAAACCGCACCTCGATCCGGGGATTGTACGGCGCGCCCACCGCCAGAAATGCCGCCGCCAGCAGGTCGGCCACCCCCGTCCCCGTCATCGGGCAGACCAGCCGCGAAAATTCCAGATCGCGCGGTGTCACCACCGGCAGCGCGGCCAACGGATCGCTGCGCGCGCACAGGCAGACCATGCGCAATTCGGCAAAGGGGGTCAGCTCGATCCCGTAGCTTTCGCTGGGCTCCATCGCAAAGCCGATATCCGCCAGCCCGTCCTCGACCGCAGCAATGGCCAGCGGCAGCGGCTTGGTTTCCAGCGACAGGTAGACATCGGGATAAAGGTCCAGAAACTGCTGCACCACGCTTGGCATCAACGCCTCGGTCAGCTCGGAGGTCGCCACCACCCGCACCCGGCCGATATGGCCAAGCCGGATGTCCTTGACCCGCTGGTTGACGATCTGCTGCATCACCGACAGCGGCGCGACCTCTTCGAACAGCAGCTTGGCTTCCTGCGTGGGCATCAGGCGGTTGGCGCTGCGTACGAACAGGGTAAAGCCGGCCTGCGCCTCGATATGTTTGAGCGCGATGCTGACGGCGGATTGCGACATGCCCAGCGCCTGCGCCGCTGCCACCGTGGTGCCGGTCGCCATCACCGAACGGAACACTTCGATCTGGCGCAGGTTCATCTGGCGCGCCCGTGGTCAGGCCGGATCATTTCAATTCGAACCGGATGTCATGCGCGCCCTTCCACAGGGTCGCGCGCCCCAGCGTGGCCAGATTTTCCAGCCCGCTGGTGATGGTGATGAAATGGTTGCCCGCCAGCTGCCCGACCTTGGAGGCAAAGTTCACGCCACCATAGGCCAGCAGGATCTCGGTCTCGCTGATGCCACCGGGATAAAGGATGATCTGGCCGGGCGCGGGGTAACAGGTGTGGTTTTCATACCCCACCCCAAAGTCATGATCGCCCAGCGGGATCCACACGCCCTCGCCCGACCAGCGCACATGCACGATCTGGCTGACGAAGGGCATGGCCGCGCGAAAGGCCGCCACGGTTTTGGGTGCATCGGCTTCGAATTTGGCGTCGAAGGTGAACTCTCCGGCGTGGATGACAAGGTCGCTCATGGCTTGGGTCTTTCTGCTGTCGTCAAGGTTTCAAAAGGCGCGGGGCGGGCGCGTCAAAACTCATCCGCCCGGCGCGCATTCCCCACAGGGGGCGGCCAATTTCGGCCACGGTGGCGGCACGGCTGGCGCAGGGCAACAACACAAGGTCAGCGCGGGACCCGACCGTGATATCGGCGCGATGGCCCAGCAAGCGGAAGGGATCGTCGCTGATCATCGCGAAACAGCGGTCCAGATCGCCCGTCTCGCCCAGCTGGGCGACATTGGCGAACAGGTTCGCCATGCGCGGCAGCGAGCAGTCGCCATAGGGCGTGAACGGGTTGAGCACATTGTTGGTGGCAACCGTACAGCACACCCCCGCGGCGTGGAACACATGCGCCGGGGCCACGCCGCGCGGCACGCCATGATCATGATCACGCCCGGTGATGAACAGGTCGGTCGCAGGCAGCACTGTCAGCGCGATGCCCGCATCACGTAGCATCGCTACGCTGTCGGCCAGCCGGTCCGGCGGCAGCATCGACAGCTTGGTGACATGGCCAATCGCCACCCGGCCCTGCATCCCGTGGGCAATGGTCTGGCGGGCGATCTCATCCATATGCCGCCAGCTTGGGTCGAGATCGAAATCCAGATGGACATCCAGATCGACATCAAACTCGCGCGCCATGGCAAAGATGCGGGCGATGTGGCCAACGGGGTCGGTGTCGGTATAGGGGCACCCGCCCAGCAGATCGGCGCCTTGGGTCAGGGCGGCGCGCAGGAGTTCCTCGGTGCCGGGATAGTTCAACAGCCCCTCTTGCGGAAAGACGCAGATTTGCAGATCCAGCGCCCAGGCGTAATCGGCGCGCAACTGGCGCACCGCGTCGAACCCGGCAAGCCCAATCACCGGGTCGATTTCCACCTGCGTGCGGATCAGCGTCGTGCCCTGCCCGATGGCCTTGTCCAGCACGCGCGCGCCGCGTGCGTAAACATCGGCGGTGGTGAAATCGCGCTTGGCGGCGGTCACCGCGTCCAGCGCGCCCTTGAGCGTACCGGTCTGGTTGTGCGCGCGATCCAGAATGCAGGCCTTGTCCAGATGCAGGTGGCTGTCGGCAAAGCCCCGGATGAGCAGCCCGCCGCCCGCGTCCATTGTCGAGGCCTCGCTGGACAGGTCCGGCGCGATATCGACGATGCGCCCGCCCCTGATGCCGATATCCACCGGCGCGGCCCCGTCAGACAGCCGTGCCCCCCGTATCACCAGATCAAGGCTCATTCTGCGATCTCCGTAAAGGTCGGTCGGCCTGAATAGGCCGCGATGCGGGCGGTATCGCGTTGCACATTGGCCAAGCGCAGCGCCCAGAAAAACAGCTCGGGCCGGGTTTCCTGCTTTGCGCGTCGGCATCTGGCGTCGCCCTTACGTCTCGCGGCGTTGCGCCAGACGTGGATGGCGGCGGGCCAAGCTGGCCGCGGCATGTTCAACCCGCCATCCAGCCGCCATCCACCAACAGGTTGTGCCCGGTGATGTAGGTGGTGGCCGGATCGCAAAGGAACACCACCGCCCCGGCCACATCCGCCGGGCGGCCAAGGCGCGGCAGCGGCGTGCGAGACTGTGAATAGGCCAGCACATCCTCGGCCACCGCCGGGCCGGTCTTGCCGGTCAGGATCTTGCCGGGGGACACGGCGTTGCAGATGATGCCCTCGTCTGCGTGTTCCACGGCGACCTGTCGCATCATCTGCAATACGGCGGCCTTGGACACGCCATAGGAAAACGCCCCCGGTGCGGCGACCATGCCATGTTGCGAGCCGATCACCACGATGCGCCCGCGTTCATCGTTTACGATGGGCTGGTCGCGCATCTGCGCCAGCGCCCCGGACAGGATGTTGAACATCCCATCCATGTTGACCGACATGACGCGGCGCCAATCCTCGGGCGTGGTGTCCGGCAAACTGCCGCGCCCCGGCGTCATGGCCGAGGGCACCACGATGTCCAGCCGCCCGTGCTGGCGGTGAATGTCGGCGCAGAGCTGCGCGCAGGCGGCGTGGTCGCGCACGTCCAGCTGCGCGAAACGCGAGGCGGGAGACATCTGCGCCAGCGGTTCGGCCACCAGCGGGCCGCCTTCGACCACATCGGTGGTGATGTCGCTGGCCCAGACGGTCGCGCCCGCCTGCGCCAGACGCAGCGCGATGGCGCGGCCAATGCCGGACGAGGCCCCTGTCACAAGGGCGCTTTTACCTGTCAGGGGCATGGGAGATCTCCGGTTGAGCGATGCGCCAGCGGCGTTCATCGGTAACGGCGTCGATCATCGGGCGACTGCCGGCGATGCCGCTCAGCGCCTTGAGTGTCGTGATCGACATCGGGGGGCGGCGCGGATCGGACCGAGGCGCAATATCGGGCTGATCCGGGTCGATCAGTGGTGCGGGCAGGCCCATCGCCTGCGCCCAGTCGGTCAGGGCAAACACATGCCCGCCGCCGATGTTGAAAATGCACCCCTCGGCCGCGTCCATGCAGGGCAGCACCGACGCGATCATCATTGCCGCGTCACGCGAATACACCCAATCGCTGCGCATCTCATTGGCCAGCCGAACAGGGCGGCCAAGCGCTGCGATACGCTGGATCTCACCGGGGGGCGACATGTCGGGCCGCGCCTCGCGCAGGCTTTCCCACGGGCCAAAGATCGCCCCCAGCCGCAGCGTCGCAAGCCGCACCCCCAACAGCGGAGCGATGCGCGCGCACAGGGTTTCGGCGGCCTGTTTGGTTTCACCGTACAGGCTGTTCGGAGCGGCGGCACTTTCGTCCAACACATCGGCACCGGGGCTGCCACGGCTGCCATAAACCGAAATCGACGACAGCAGGATCATATCGCGCACCCCCGCATCGGCCACCGCGCGCAGCGTGTTCAGCGCGCCCTGCACGTTGACTTCGGCGATGCGCAGCGGCTGGTTGCGGGTGGTTTCGGCGTTGGGCGTGATGGCGGCGGCGTGGATCAGCGCATCGCTGGCATGAGCGCGCAGCGCGCTGGCCAGCGCCTCGGGTTGCAGAATGTCACAGGGGTGGAACTGCGTGCCCGCAAGCTCGGGGCGGGCAAAAAGCAGCGGATCAGGGGGCGCGATGTCCAACAGCAGAACGCGATCGCCCTGCGCGCGCAGAGCCTCGGCAAGGGCAAGGCCGACAAAGCCCGCGCCGCCGGTGATGGCAATGGATCGGGGCATGTCAGGTCTCCGGTGGCAGGGCGGGTGCGGGGCAGGTAAGGCCCGGGTAATCCAGCGACGCCGAGGCGCGGCGGATCTCGGCCATGAAGATCTTCAACAGGCCGGAATGGGGAATGCCCCGGCGCGTGAACATCATGCAATGGATCGGGCATTCCTGCGCAAGGGGGCGCGCCACCAAGCGCTGCCCGCCCGCCTGCGCCGCCAGATAGGGCTGCGCCGACCACGGATCGACGATGCACACCCCCATGCCATTGGCGGCAAGCGAGGCTGCGGTCTGGCAATAGCGGGTTTCAAGCTGCGGATGGTAGGTGACGCCTGCGTCCTCGAACGCTTGCGAGACCATGCGGCCAAGGTGGCTTTCCTGATCGATGCCGATGAAGCGTTCGTTGGTCAGCGCGCCGACCTTGACCGTGGCATCGCGCGCCAGCGGGTGATCGTGGGGCAGCAGCGCGACCATCTGCCCAACCCGCAGCGCCTCGGTATTGACGTTCGGCAGCCGCCCGTTGGTCAGACCCACGCCCACATCGGCCTGCCCGGTCTGCACCGCGCTTAGCACGTTGCCAAGCCGGCGCACGTCAAAGCTGACCGTGACATCAGGGCGCGTGTCCAGAAACCCGCGCATCGCCTGCGGGATCAGCGAATAGCCCGGCGGCGGCGTCGCGATCACCCGCAGCCGCCCCACCCGCCCGTTGCGCAGATCGCGCGCGCGCATGCCAAAGCTGCGCACGATGCCGAACAGCGGGCGGATTTCTTCGTAAAGGCTGCGCGCCTCGAGCGTGGGTTCCAGATGCCGCCCCGTGCGTTCGAACAGCGTCAGCCCCAGCTGATTTTCCAACTGGCGCAAACCGGAGGATACGGCAGGCTGCGAGATCCCAAGGCTTTCAGCCGTCGCCACGGTGGTGCGCTGGCCCATCATCGCGGCAAAAATCTCCAGCAACCGCATCGAGGTGTCTGGCAGCTTGTCAGACCCGGTGGTCATTCGCTTATGTCGAAATCAAACGCGGGGTCGCCCTGCAACGCGGCCACCGCCTGCGCCATCGCCGCCGACACCGGGTCGATCACCGCAAGGCCGGTCTCCGCCTCGAGCCGGGCACGGATCAGCGCCATTCCGGCGCAGCCGAGCACAATGGCCCCTGCGCCCATGTCGCCCAATTCCATCGCCCGCGCGCGCATCAGCGCGTAGGTGGCCGGGTCGCGCATGCCGGATTCGGCAGAGGCGCCGTTCAGATGCAGCTCGCCCGCAAGGCGGCCCTCGACCCCCATCATGCGCATCTTGCGCAGATGGCGCGGGATGGATGCGGGCCCCAGCGCGATGACGCCGAACCGGTCGGCGCGGGCCATGGCCGAGAGCAGCGCCGCCTCTTGGCAGCCAATGGCGACAGGGCCGTCCGGCATGGCGCGCAACAGATCCAGACCGGGGTCGGAAAAACACCCGGTGATCACCGCCCGCGCAGGCGTGGCGCGCGCCAGATCCAGCAGATCCAGCCCCGCCCGCGCGACATGTTCGTCCGTGTAGATCGTCGCCGGGCTGCCGGGCAGATCCACCGTCGACAAGCTCAGCCCAGCGGGCAGCATGGCGCGGGCGGTGGCATCCATCCCGCGCGTCACGGTGCCCGAGGAATTTGGGTTCACCAGCAGGATATCGATCATCCGCGCAGCTCCGCGCCAAAGTTCTGCGCCGGGTCGAATTCCTTGACCATCGCACCGGGGCGCGCGCGCAGATCGACCGGCGCGCGGCCAAAGAAGCGCCCCTGCCCTTCGCGCGCCGCAAGCGTTCCCTTGTCGATGACCACCGCGCCGCGCGTCAGCACGGTTTCGGGGCGGCCTGTCAGCTCGCGGCCCTCAAGCGGGGTGTAATCCATGTTGTCATGCTGATCGGCGAGGGTCACGGTATGGCGCGCCTCCGGGTCCCAGATGGCGATGTCGGCGTCCATGCCGGGGGCCAGACGCCCCTTGGTGGTGCAACCAAACACCTTGGCGGTGTTGGTGCTGCTGAGGCCAACGAACTGTTCCAGCGTGATGCGCCCGGCGACGACACCTTCGGAAAACAGCCATGGCAGGCGCAGCGCAATGCCCGGCATGCCATTGGCCAGCTTGGGATAGGGCACATCGAACCCATTAACGAACTTGCCCGTGGCGTCCGCGCGGTACGGCGCGTGATCCGAATGCACGCCAACAAAGGTGCCCATGCGGATGTGATGCCACAGCGCCTCCTGCGTGGCCGCATCGCGCAGCGGCGGAGAGCAGATGTATTTCGCCCCCTCCATCCCCGGACGGTCCAGATCGTCGCGGGTCAGCGACAGGTATTGCGGGCAGGTTTCGGCGAACAGCTTAGCGCCGTTGAATTGCTCGCGCCGGATGATCTCGGCCCCGCCCTCGGTAGACACATGCACGACGAACAGCGTGGCATCGGCCAGCTTGGCCAGCTGCACCGCTCGGTTGATCGCCTCTTGCTCGGCCAGTTCGGGGCGCGAGATCGCATGATAGCGCGGCGCGGTCAGGCCACGGTCCGCCAGCTGGCGGTTCATCCATTTGACCATGTCGTTGTTTTCGGCATGGACCATGGTGATCGCGCCATGCTTGCGCGCCACGGTCAGGATATCGAGCATCCCCCCATCGCCGATGTTCATCAGGTCATAGGTCATGAAGACCTTGAAACTGGTGATGCCACGGGCAAAGGCGCGGGGCAGTTCCTCGGCCAGCACCTTTTGCGTCGGGTCGGAAATGATCAGGTGGTAGGAATAATCGATGACCGAGCGCGCGCCGCGGGCGTCATAGGTTTTCAACACGTCATCGACGCTTTCGCCGCGCTGCTGCGCGGCAAAGGGGATAAACGACGAATTGCCCCCGAACGCGGCCGAAATCGACCCCGACAGGTAATCATCCGCCGTCATCACCCCCGAGGAGCTTTCCTGCGCGATATGGGCGTGGGTTTCGATGCCGCCGGGCATGACGATGCGCCCGCCCGCATCGATGCGCCGCGTCCCGCCGGGCAGCTTTTCGGCCATGGCGGTGATGCGGCCATCGGTGATGCCGATGTCGCCGGTGGTCACGCCCTCGGTGGTGGCGATCTGGCCCCCGTGAATGACAGTATCGAATGACATGAGGTTACTCCGGCAGCTTGACGCCCGTCTGGGTGGCGATGCGGCCATAATGTTCGATCCGGCGGTGGGCCGCAAAGTTGAATACTGTGGATTTGCCAAAGGCGCATTTGGCGAAATCGGCCTCGGCGGTGATCAGCTCGTCACCTTCGGTTTGGGCCTTGGCGATGACGAACCCGTCGGGATCGACGATGATCGTACCGCCGATCATGTGGTTGCCATCCTCCAGCCCGCATTTGGCAACGGCCACAGCATAGGTCGAATTCTGATAGGCCCCGGCGCAGATCGACAGCTCGTGGTGATAAAGCCGCTGTTCCAGCCCCTCGGCCTTGGACAGGTTGTTCTGCGACGGCGTGTTGTAGCCGATGCACACCAGTTCGACCCCTTGCAGGCCCAGCTCGCGCCATGCCTCGGGCCAGCGGCGGTCGTTGCAGATCGCCAGACCCATCAGCACGTCCTGACTGCGGGCGACATTGAACCCAAGGTCTCCGGGCAGGAAATAGCGCTTTTCCAGATGCTGGTGCGTGCGTTCGGGTTCGTATTCGGCGTGGCCCGGCAGGTGGATCTTGCGGTATTTCAGCGTGATCTCGCCATCGGGGGATACAATGATGGCGGTGTTGTAGTGCTCGCCCTCGGGGGTCAGCTCGCAATAGCCAAAGGTCATGCCCATGCCATAGGCCTTGGCGGCATCGAACAGCGGCTGCGTCGCGGGGCCGGGCATTTCAGTTTCAAACCAATGGTCGAATTCGGCGCGGTCCTCGACGTAAAAGCGCGGAAAGAAGGTGGTCAGGCACATTTCGGGAAAGGCGATAAAGCCCGCGCCCTTGTCATGCGCCTGCGCCATCAGCGCCAGCATCCGGGCCACCACCTCGTCACGGGTTTCGGCCCGTTGGATGCCACCCATCTGTGCGGCCGCAAGGATCATTCGTGTCATCGTTTCAGTCTCTTCCAGAATTTAGCTGCTGATCGAAAGGCCGCGCTGAAAGCGTGAGATCACGCGCACCAGCGGCCACAAGACAACAAGGTACATCAGGGCCGCCATCACCAGCGGCGAGGAATTATAGGTCACGGCGCGGGCCATGTTGGCGCTGTACAAAAGCTCGGTCAGGGACACGACCGAGGCGATCGAGGTCAGCTTGACGATCTCGACCACGTTGGACAGCAGGTCGGGCAGCACGTTGCGCACCGCTTGCGGCAAGATCACGTAGGCCTGAGTTTGCGCGGGGCTGAGCCCGGTGGCGCGGGCGGCTTCGGTCTGCCCGCGCGCGACGGATTTGATGCCGCTGCGAAAGATCTCGGCGAAGTAGGCCGAATTGTTCAGCAGGAACGCGATGCACACCGCGACAAAGGGCGTCACGCGGATGCCAATGAACGGCAACCCCGCATAGATCAGGATCAACAGGATCAGCGGCGGGATGGCGCGGAAAACATCGATGAACACGAAGGCTGGCAAGCGCACGGCGGCGTTTTTCGACGAGGCCAACAGCCCCAGCGCCAGCCCGCCCGAAATGCCCAGCACGACCACGACAGCGCAGAGTTGCAGCGTGACCGATGCCCCCTTGAGCAGCAAAGGTGCTGCCTGACGCATGATGTCGATGTTGAAAAAGGCGTTGATGATGGTGTCCATGTCGGTCCCTCAGTGGTCGTAGTGGAACCGGTTTTCGACGTAGCGTGATAGCAACATCGCCGGAAAGAAGATGATCAGATAGGCAATCGCGGCCATGGTCAGCGGCGTGGCCGAGCCTGAAAACGCCTGCGCCGAGCCTGCGACCGACACGATTTCCTTGACCCCGATGACCGAGCCATAGGCCGTCATCTTGGAAATGGTCAGCGAGCGGTTCACCAGCTGCGGAATGTTGGTGCGCACCGCCTGCGGAAAGATCACGTTGACCAGCACTTGGTTGAACGACAGGCCGGTGGCGGCGCCTGCCTCCCACTGGCCGCGCGGCAGGGATGTCAGCGTGGCCCAGAAGATTTCTTCGACAAACGCCGCCAGCACCAGCGTCAGCACCAGATAAAGCACGAACCAGTCCGACAGGATGACCCCCAGCGAGGGCAGCCCAAAGAACAGGATCAGCATCAAAACCAGCGGCGGCAGCGCGCGCATGAGGTCCGCAAACAGCACGATGGGCCACGCCAGCCAGCGTTTCTGATAGGCCCGCAGCCCCGCCAGAAACGCCCCAAGCGCCAGCCCCGAAATCACCACCAGCACCGAAATCCAGATGGTGACCCAGACCGCCCGGACCATCTGCGGCATATAGGTCGCGATGATTTCGGGGTTCAGAAAGACATTGCCGAAATCCATCAGGCGGCCTCGCCCGACACACGCGACAGGAACGCGCGGAGGCGTTCGGACTTCGGGTTGCCAAAGATCTCGTCCGGGGTGCCCTGTTCGACGATCACACCGCCATCCATGAACACCACGCGGTCGGCGGCCTCGCGGGCGAATTGCATCTCGTGGCTGACGACGATCATGGTCATGCCGCCCTCGCGCAGATCGCGCATCACCTTGAGCACCGATCCAACCAGTTCCGGATCGAGCGCCGAGGTCGGCTCGTCGAACAGCATCACCTTGGGGTCGAGCGCAAGGGCGCGGGCGATGGCGACGCGCTGTTGCTGCCCGCCCGAAAGCTCGCCGGGCATGGCGTTGGCCTTGTGCTTCAGTCCGACCTTGTCGAGCATTTCCAGCGCGCGGGCCTCAGCCTCGGCGGCGGGGCGTTTCAGCGCCTTGCGCTGCGCCAGCGTGACGTTTTTCAGCACCGAAAGATGCGGGTAAAGAAAGAAGCCCTGAAACACCATGCCCACCTGCAGGCGCATCCGGTCCAGATCGCGCCGGGTGATGCCCAGCATCGGCTTGCCGTTGACATGAATCGCGCCCGAGGTCGGCTCCTCTAGCCGGTTGCAGCACCGTAGCATGGTGGATTTGCCAGACCCCGACGGGCCGATCACGAACACCAGCTCGCCATTGGCGACCTTGAGGTCGATGGACCGCAGCACCTGCGTATCTCCGAAGCGCTTTTCAAGCGCGGTAATTTCAAGCGTGGGAAGGGGCTGGGATGCCGACATATGCGAAAAGCCTGAGGGTATAGAGGGTGGCCGGGGATTGCGCCCCGGCCAGAAAGATCACGCAGCGCGGATCAACCGAAGGTGCAGGAGGCCTCGTGCTCGTCGGGCTGGTAGCCCTCGAAACCCGGGGTGCCGTAACCGGCCGAGGGGGTGACGATCAGCTCGCCCTCTTGCGGCGTGATGCCGAACCATTTTTCCGACAGCTTTGCCATGGTGCCGTCGATCTTCAGGCATTCCAGCGCGGAATCGAACAGGTTGCGCGTGGCGTAATCTTCGCGGCGGAAGGGCAGCGCCCAAGACAGGCCGGTGTTGATCTGGAAGGCGAATTCAAGGTTCGGGTTCATCTTGCCCGCCCATGCGGTCGCGGTCATGCCCGCCATGCTGGCATCAGCACGGCCCGAGGTCACAGCCTCGAGCGCGTCGGACGAGGTGCCAAAGGTCAGCACGGTCAGGTCCAGTTCCTCGGCCCGTTCGGTCAGCCATGTCTCGTACAGCGAGCCCTTGTTGGCGGTGACGGTCTTGCCCTTGAGGTCTTCGATGCTGGCGATGCCCGATCCCGGCTTGGCGGCGAAGCCAAAGTTGGTTTCCATGAAGCCTTCGGTGAACAGCAGCGTCTTGGAGCGTTCCTCGGTCACCGTGGTGGGCGCGGCGATATAGTCAAAGGTTTCCGAATGCAGCGCGGGGAACAGGCCGGTGTACTGGCCGGCGATGATTTCGATCTCGACGCCAAGCTTTTCGGCCATCGCCGCGGCGATATCGACGTTGAAGCCCTGAATGCCGCCATCCAGCGACGGGAAAGCATGCGGCGCAAAGGTGCCGTCGATGCCCGCCTTGTAGCTGTCCTTGATCGGGGCGATTTCGGCGGGCGGCTCGCCCTCGGCATGGGCGGCGGTGGTGGCAAGCAGAGCGGCGATGACGCCAAGAGATGCGAGTTTGAAGGACAAGGGGGAGGTCTCCTGTTGGATCGCGCATTGTCAGCATGCGCTGTGCCGCCAAACTCGGGGCGGCGGACGCTGGACGCCAGATAAAACAGGATTATCTGAAGAGTATAAGTATAAACCCAGATTATATTATAGGAATTCGGATAGGTTCAGGGGCAGTAGAGCTTTCAGTATAAATACCTGTTATTAAACAAATAATTTTGGATATTAAACAGGCTGAAAGCCGCATCCTCGCCGTGACGGTTCCGCGTCTTCCCGGCCAAACACCCCGGAAAATCTGCGTAAACTTTGGGCATATCGCCAGCTGGACCCGGCGAAATCCACGCGTTTGCGATGGTTCAGGCCCCGGCTCGCGCCCGCGCCGCGCCCGGAATTTGAAGAATCCCACCCGCTTGTGGAATAGCCGGGGCATCGCAATTTTCAGGAACCCGCCCGTGACCTCCCCCAAGACCGACACCCCCCTCCAGATCCTGATCTCGGCCCCCGACGATGCGGTCGCGCAGTTTCAACCCGCGATTGCCAAGGCGCTGGACGCCGCCGGAGTGAAGGCCCATGTTGCCCCAGATCTGCCCCCCGAAGAGGTGGATTACATCGTCTTCAGCCCCAACGGGCTGATCTCTGATTTCACGCCCTACACCCGTGCGCGCGCGGCGCTGTCGCTGTGGGCCGGGGTCGACAAGGTGCTGCACAACCCCACGCTGACCCTGCCACTGGCGCGCATGGTCGACCCCGGCCAGCGCGAGGGGATGATCGAATACGTCACCGCCCATGTGCTGCGTCATCATATCGGGATGGATCACTACATCACCGCGTCGCAGGGATGGCAACAGGTCGCCCCGCCGTTGGCGCGGGATCGCAAGGTGACGGTTCTGGGTCTCGGCGAGCTGGGCGAGGCCTGCGCCAGCGCCCTTGCCGCGCTGAAGTTCGACACCCACGGCTGGAGCCGACGCCCCCGCACCCTGCCCGGCATCACGGCCCATAGCGGCGATGCCGGCCTGTGCGATGCGCTCTCGGGCGCCGACATGGTGGTGTGCCTGCTGCCCACGACACCGCAGACCGAAAACGTGCTGAACGCGGCGACGCTGGCGCTGCTGGCCCCCGGCGCTGTGGTGATCAACCCGGGCCGAGGTTCGCTGATCGACGATAGCGCCCTGATCGCCGCGCTGGACAGCGGCGCGCTTGGCCACGCCACGCTGGACACGTTCCGCGTTGAACCCCTGCCCGAGGATCACCCGTTTCGCGCCCACCCCAAGGTCACGGTCAGCCCGCATGTCGCGTCATTGGTGCGCGTCGAGACCAGTGCGGCGGTGATCGCCGACAACATCAGGCGGGGCGAAGCGGGCGTGCCCTTTGTGCATCTGGTCAATCGGCAGGCGGGGTACTGATCAGGCTGTCGACGATCAGGCGGCGCGCGGCGGACCGGTCGGGCGCCGTGCGCGTCAGCAACACCAGCCGGCGCTGATAGGCCGCGCCATCGAGCAAGGCCCGCGCGCCTTTCAGCCCGGCCCAATCGGGCACCAGCGACGCGCCAATGCCGCTTGCCACAAGATCCGAGATCACCTCAAGCCCGTCCAGCGCACACAGCACATGCGGCATGATCCCGCGATCCGCCAGATAGCGCGCGGCGATCTGCCCGCCCCAGCTTTCGGGGTCATAGGCGATCAACGGCAGGTCGGCAAAGGCGGCCTCGGCGGTCCGCGCCGGGTGATCTTCGGGCACGAGCAGCCGCAACGGCTCGCTGCGCAGCGCGTGCTGCTGCAACCCGAACGGTGTCGGGAACGGCGGCGCGACGATCAGCGCCGCGTGCAGGTCTTCGGACAGCACCGCGTCATACAGCGCCGCCGACGAACCCGGTGTGATCTGCAATTCCAGCTGCGGCGCGCGGCGGCGCAGATCCATCAACAGCCCCGGCACGCTGGCGGTCAGCAGGGTTGAAATCGCCCCTAGCCGGAACACGCCCTGCACCACATCGGCATCGGCGCTGCGCTGCAAATCATGCGCCAAGCTGACGATGCGCCGCATCGCGGGCAGCAGATCGCGCGCCGCAGCCGAGGGCGCAGAGGCATTGGCCCGCCGATCCAGCAGCCCCTGCCCCAACTGTCGTTCCAACACCTGTATGCGCTGGCTGACCGCTGCGGGCGTCAACGCCTGCGCCTGCGCGGCTGCCACGATGGAGCCATGGTCGACCACCGCCAGAAAGCTCTCCAGAAATCGCGTATCCAAAAGAATTTCTTTCTCTCAGGGGTAAAGATTTTCGTTTTTCCTTTCTCTGCCGATTGGCTACCTCAAGGCAACCTAATACCGGAGACTCCAATGAAATCTGTGTTCCACCTTGCCCTGCATGTCACCGACCTTGATGAAACCCGCCGGTTCTATGGCGATGTACTGGGCTGCGCCGAGGGGCGTTCGAACGACACTTGGGTCGATTTCGACTTTTTCGGCCACCAGCTGTCGATGCATCTGGGCAAGCCATTCGAAACCACCCGCACCGGCAAGGTCGGCGATCACATGGTGATGATGCCGCATATGGGCGCGGTGCTGGGCCTCGACGACTGGAAAGCGCTGGCCGCGCGGCTGCAGGACAACGGCATTGCGTTTGACATCCCCCCTGTCATCCGCTTTGAGGGCGAGCCGGGCGAGCAGCGTACCATGTTCTTCTTCGACCCGTCGGGCAACCCGATCGAAATCAAGGGCTTTGCCGACACCAGCGGCATCTTTGCCAGCTGACGACGCAGGCCCCCCGTGGATCTCGGAATATCAGACCGCCGCGCGCTGGTGCTTGCCTCATCGCGCGGCCTTGGGCGCAGCATTGCCGAGGCACTTGCGGCTGAGGGCGTGCGCATCATGCTGACGGGCGCGACGCCGACGCGCTGCAAGACACCGCCGCGCAGATCAATGCGCGCGGCGCGGGGCAAGCCGAATGGGTGACGGTCGATCTGAGCGCGCCGGATTTTTCCGCCAAGCTGGCAGATCATGTTCGCGCGCAGATGGGAGGCGTCGACATTCTGGTCAACAACACGGGCGGCCCCAAGCCGGGCGCTGCGCGTGATATCGAGGTGGCGGAGCTGATGGCTCAGGCTCAGGCGCAGGCGATGGTGGCGTCGGTGATCGACCTGACCGGGCGGCTGATCCCGGACATGTGTGCGCAAGGTTGGGGGCGGGTGCTGACCATCGCCTCATCCGGCATTGAACAGCCCACCCCGAACCTCGCGCTGTCCAACACCCTGCGCGGTGCACTGGCGGGCTGGAACAAGACGCTGGCGAGCGAGGTCGCGGGCGACGGTGTGACCTGCAACATGCTGCTCCCGGGGCGGATCCACACCAACCGCGTCGATCAGCTGGATGGCGCCGCCGCCGAAAAACAGGGCAAGCCGCTGGAGGACGTGCGCGCCGCCTCGCGCGGTTCGATCCCCGCCAAACGCTACGGCAGCGTCACGGAATTCGGTGCGGTGGGAGCGTTCCTGTGCAGCGATCCGGCCGGCTATGTCACCGGGTCGATGGTGCGCTGCGATGGCGGGATGATCCGCAGCGTCTGACCTTGTTTGCAGATGTCACCCCGGCTGGCCCCAGCCGGGGTGACATCAGGGCCGAAAGCACAGCTCAGGGCTGATGCCCGCGCCGTTCAGATCCCACACGCGCAAGGATGTGGTCCGACGTAAGCCCTGCAGCCTGCCCTTCCGCAGCGCCAAGCCTGCCGGGCCATTTCAACCGCCATCACCGGTGGATACACCGGGTCCGCGACGCCCCCGCAAACCTGCTGATGATCGACGCCAGCATCGTCAGCCTTCCGTCAACACCGAACACAACCCTACCTAAAAATAGGGATTCCATATGGATTCGTGCATTTAACTGTCATTTTCTCAGGGTTAAGGTTGGGCGCCGATCCACACCATACGTCGGATGATGTTCATAAGGCCCATATGTATCACGCCAATGTCGCCCCTGCGAAGGCCGCTTAGGGGGGCACATCGGTCAAATTTCAATGGAAATTATGCCGCCACCCGGGTCACTTCCGGGTGGAAATCAACGCGCATGGCTCTGGGGACGATGCGGGCGTGTTATTGCAGATGTTGTGCTGGATCCGTGGCGAGGCGATCCGCTTGAAATGACTATTCTTCCAGCCATTGCCAGTAGGCCGAGATATAGGCACCCCGTACGGCGTGGCCTGCCTTGCGCCATTCTGCGCGCACTTGTGACGCTTGGTTGCGCTCGGCAACGAACCACAAGAACGGAGGGCATCGCTCGCAAATGGCGGCCCGCGCGGCGTCGGCCATCATCGCCTGCGTGCCCGGTGCCGCAAACGCGATTTCGACCCCGGCGTGGTCGGGAAACGGGTAGTGCGCGGCAGCTTCCTGACCGGGGTAGAGCGTAAATCGGCCGGTGAGGTCTGGATTGGCCTCTAGAATACGCGCCACAGCGGGGAACCCGGTCTCATCGGCAAACCCGCTGATTTCGCCGGAAATGCGGCAGCCACCCCCGCCGGGGTTGGTGACAAGGACCTCGGACCCGATTGGAACGGTGCTGGCCCATTGCGTGGCGCGACCACCCTCATGTTCAAACAGATCAAGGCATAGGGTTCCGGCGTCGTGGTTGACGCTGCGGGCGGTATAGACCGGCAGGTGCAGCTTGTCCGCGCCTTGGGGCCATTGGGTCGCACCGTTCGCGCCGACGGTGGGCCATTGCATGGGCCTCCCCTGTGGGCCGATGGCCAGCCGGAAATGGATCGCATCGTCTGAAAAACGCGAGACATCCCCGCGCAGGGTAACCCGCAGAAAACCGCCCCTGAGCGGCGCGACCGAAGCGACCGTCATCACATTGACGTTAGCGGGCAACTGCCCCTTTTGGGGGGCGTCATTCCAGCGGATGCGCTGCGCGATCTTTGGAAATCCCGCGCCGATCTGCGCAACGAGCGCATCTTTGAGCACCTGAAGGTGACCCGCATGTGGGGCGAAGATTTCGGCGCGGGCCCCACCGTCCAGCGGCGCAAAGCCGATGCGTCCGTAGTAGGTGTCGACCCTTATGCCGGTCTTGTCATCCTGCGCGATGGTCAGGCCATGCTCGGCGGCCTGGGCCAGCGCGCCTTGGCGCAAGCGCGCAAAATCCGCGCCAATCAGGTCGGTGCGCGCGATAACGTCAGGCATGTGTGGGGGCCTTTTGTCCGGCAAACCGCCAGATCAACGGAAGCGTGGCAAGCGAAACGGCGCAAGCCAGTGCGAAGAAAACGCCATAGCCGAAGTGTTCGGCAACGAACCCCGCCGCCGTGCCGGACACCATGCTGATGGCGGCGTCGGCGCATTGAAACAGGGTGAAATCAACTCCCCCCTGGCGTGGGTCGGACCAGTTCATGAACTGCCCATATAGCGCGACAAAACCAAAAGCCATGACCGCAGCGCTGGCCACCATAGCAATCGGGGCGACCAAAGCCGTGGGCAAAATCGTGTCGCCTGCAGAGAGTGCAACCAACCCCAGAATGGCCGATTGCAAGACGATGGCACCCACCAGAACCCCCCGCGCGCCAAAGCGGCGCACGGTTGCGCCGCCAACAATGGCCCCCGCAAAGCCCAAGGTCAGGCTGCCCACACCGCTGAGGATACCCAGCTGCGCCAAATCATAGCCCGCATCAATGAAATAAGGGCCAAACATGCCCATCGCGGTCTTTTGCGCGACCACATACAGCGCGGCCACCACCAGCCCCCGGCGAACCTCGGGGCGGCGCAATGCAGCCCGCAGACTAGGTTGGTGCGGGCGGCTGGCGGCTCCAGCGGCGCGGGCGACGAAGGCGAACGGCAGGCACAGCACCGCAACCACCAGCGCCATGCTCCAAACACCAACGGTCCATCCCGCCTGGTCAACCAAGATCAGGAAAACGCCCCCGCCGATGGCTGCGCCCAGATAGGCGCCACCCACCTGCGCGGCATTGCCCCAACCATAGCGCGTGTTCTTTAACGCCTCGACGGCATAGCCATCACAGGCGATGTCCACCGTGGCCGTGGCAAAGGCGGCGATCATAAGCACGCCCAGAACCGGTAGCACCGGAAACGGCCCGATCAGTCCAACCAGCACAAGGGTTGCGATCACAATCGCCGCACCCGCCAAAACGATGGTGGTTGACCGATCTCGCCCACCATCCGGCAGGCGGAACCGTTCGACCCGTGGCGCCCAAAGGAATTTCAGCGCCCAAGGCAGCACCAGAAGCGAAATCAACCCAATGCGATCCAGCGGCAGATCCTGCGCGCGCAAAACGCCCGGAAGGCCTGTCCATGTCACGCCGCCGATGACGCTTTGCGCGACATAGACGCCACCGATTGCCCCGATGACGCCCCACGACCCCCGCTGCACAGCCATCAGAAGCGGTAGGCGATGCTGGCCGTCGCGGTGCGGCCTTCGGTGCGGTAGCAATATCCGGCGCTACAGGTCTGGTCGGTGTTGTCGAACACGTTCTTGACATTCACCTGCAGGCCCAGCCCATCATAGCCGACCCGACCAAAGTCATAGGACAACGACAGATCCGCATAAAGCTGGTCGTCGTTCTTGAACGTGTTCTCGTCATCGCCCCAGCTTTCGCCCACATAACGCAGACCGGCCCCAAAGCCCCAACCCGCAAGCGCGCCGTTGGTGGGTTCATAGAACGCCCAGACCGATGCGGCATGTTCCGGGGTCGCGGACAGCTGGTTGCCCTCGGTTCCGGTGGCCCCGCGCTCGATTTCCATATCCAGATAGGTGTAGGATGTGGTCAGCCGCAGATCGTTGGCAAAGTTGAACTGCCCTTCGACCTCGAACCCGCGCGAGCGCAGATCATAGGGCACCTGCACCTGATACAGCCCGCCGAACACCGTGGAATCGACCGTCTGAAACACCACGCCGTCTTCCTGTTGGATGTCGAACAGCGATGCGGTGATCAGGCTCTCGGTGCCGGGAAGCTGGTATTTCAGGCCGATTTCCTTTTGCAGCCCGCGCGTGGGATCGCCGGTGTGGCCGCTGTCGGGGTCGGTATTGCTGTCGTAGACGATGCCTGTGGTGGGCACGAAGCTGCTGGAGACGTTGGCAAAAACCGACAGGTCGCTGTTGATTGCATAGCTCAGGCCAAGCCGCCCCGAGAATCCTTCGTCCGACGTGTCGGTGCCATCGTGCGCCGCGTCAAAAGTGGTGGTTTCGACCCAATCGTACCGCCCGCTCAGAAAGACCGTCCAAGGGCCGCTGCTCAGTTGATCATGCAGATAGATGCCGTATTGGTCCATGTCCTGACCGCCGGAATAGGGCTGATCGGCCGCATCCGTCGCCGCGGCTGACACGTAGCCCACACCGCCATAATAGGTTTCATAGGATGAGCGGGCAAAATCAAACCCGCCCACGACCGTATGCGCCCAAGACCCGGTGGAAAAAGCCGTCTCAACACTGGTGTCGATTGTCAGGTTTTCCGAATCTTCCAGGTAATGGCCCCAGTAGCGGCCAAAACCCGCACCCGTATCGTAGACGCCGCTGAATTCCAGATCGGCGTCAACCTCGGAATAGCGCAGCTTCTGGCGCAGGGTGATCGTATCGGTCAGCGCGTGTTCGACCTCGTAGCCGATGCGCCACTGCTCGTTGACGAAATCGTTGTAATCGGGATCGCCGATATAGTAATCCGATGCCTCGCCGTAGGCCTCGTTGTAATAAGATGCCGTGCCCCCGCGCATCGATTTGGCGTATTCGCTTAGCAGGGTGATGGTGGTGCGGTCTGTCAGCTCATATGTCAGCGCGGGCGCGATCATGTTGAGATCGTCGCTATAGCCATCGAGCGGCGTGTCCGCATCGCGGGTCACCCCGGTCAGGCGATAGCTCAGGCGCCCATCGCCCACGGGCCCGGTAAAGTCAAAGGCCAGTTCCTTGCGGTCATCGGTGCCAAAGGTCAGCTGAATCTCGTTAAAGGATTCATCCTTGGGGCGTTTGGACACCACGTTGACGATACCGCCCGAGCCGCTGACGCCGTACATGGACGACGATGGACCTTTGAGCACCGAGACCGCCTCAAAGCTATAGGGGTGGTTCTGGTACCACGCCGAGGGGCCATTCACCTGCCGCAATCCGTCTCGAAACAAGCCGTTGTAATAGCTTGAAAATCCGCGAAGATAGACTGCATCGTAGCGGCTGTCGTATCCAAAGGCATTGACGTTGGTGCCCGAGCTGTAGCCAAGCGCATCCAACAGCGTGCGCGGCTGCTGGTCTTCGATCTGGTCCTGCGTGACGGTGCTGATGTTCTGCGGAATGTCGCGGATTGAGGTATCGACGCGGGTCGCCTGACGGCCGCTTTCGGCGACGTATCCGTTTTGCACCAACGTGTCGTCGCTTTCAGCTTCCAGATACAAAGTGCCCAGATCCATGCCCCCGGCATCCTGAGCCTGCGACGTGGTCGAAAATGCGGTAAGCCCCGCGAGCAGGGCAAGTCGAGAAACACTCATGAGAGCCTCCGGCTAGACCTTGGCTACTCCGTGTTTGCTCAGGCTTGGATTGTGAATTTTCTGCTATCTGACTATTTCAGTCGTGATTGGCCACCAGCCTTCATAGCCCGTCGCAGCGGCAACGAAATATCGTTGCGCGTCTGCAACAGTCGGCCCTGCGCAGAGCTATGGCTGAATCTGGTGTTTGGGCGGTTTGAAAGCTGGCGGTGCATCTGGTTGGTTTGATGTTGCCAAACA
>NZ_JAUOQN010000035.1:0-52065 GCF_030547555.1 Salipiger sp. 1_MG-2023
TCAACGATCTGGAGGCCTTCAAGGCCGAATGCGACCTGATCGTCGCCAACCGCATCACCGACGATCTGCGCGACGTGACCGACAAGGTCTTCACCCGCGATCTGTTCGGCGCAGACTGAGGGGCGCGATGCAAACCGTTCTCGTCACCGGCTCGGCAGGGTTCATCGGCTTTCACCTCTGCCAGTGTTTGCTGGCAGAGGGCTTCCGGGTGATCGGGCTGGATGCCATGACCGATTACTACGACGTGGCGCTGAAACAGGCGCGGCTCGACCAGCTGCCGCAATCCAACGCCTTCGTGCAGGTCACCGGCCGGGTCGAAACGCCGGGTCTGGTGATGGGGCTGTTCGAAGAGCACCGGCCCGATTACGTCATCCATCTCGCGGCGCAGGCAGGGGTGCGCTATTCCATCGAAAACCCGCGCAGCTATCTGGAAAGCAATATCTGCGGCAGTTTCGAGATCCTCGAAGCCGCGCGGGCCTATCCGCCGCGCCACATGCTGCTGGCCTCGACCTCGTCGGCCTATGGCGCCAACACCGAGATGCCCTACCGCGAGACCGACAAGGCCGATCACCAGATGTCGTTCTATGCCGCCACCAAGAAGGCGGGCGAAAACATGGCGCATTCCTATGCCCACCTGTTCGGCCTGCCGGTGACGATGTTCCGCTTCTTCACCGTCTACGGGCCATGGGGGCGGCCCGACATGGCGCTGTTCAAATTCACCAAGGCGATCCTGAACGGCGATCCCATCGACGTCTACAACCACGGCGACATGAAGCGCGACTTCACCTATATCGACGATCTGGTGACCGGTATTCGCCGCCTGATGGATGCGGTCCCGCTGCGCCCCGAAGACGGCGTGGTGCCCGAGGGCGACAGCCTGTCGCCGGTGGCGCCGTTCCGGGTGGTGAACATCGGCAATTCCGATGCGGTGCAGCTCACCGATTTCATCGCCGCCATCGAAACCGCCCTGAACCGGACGGCGATCCGCAACCTGATGCCGATGCAGCCCGGCGATGTGCCGGCCACCTGGGCGGATGCCTCGTTGCTGCACCGGCTGACGGGCTATGTGCCTAGCACCGACGTTGCCACCGGTGTGGCGCAGTTCGTGCGCTGGTATCAGGATCATTACGACACCGGGAAACCGGCCTCGGACGCTTGAGGATAAGGCAGCCGGGGCAGATCGTCCCGGTGGGGGGCGCGCATTGCTGGATATGATGCGCGTGAGTGGGTAAGAGCGCGGTAAGATGCTCGACGGAAAACTGGCCACGAAATCCGGATCCGCAGGATGGCCCAGGCATGACGGGATACCATGAACACTTCTTCTTTTTCGAGTCGGCCCGGAACGGGGATGCGTGACAGGCTGCAGGCAAGCCCGGTATCGGGGGATGCCGGCGTGATCGACCTGCGGGCCATGTTGCAAACGCTTTGGCGTGGCCGGCTCATCATCTTTGCGATCACCACCGTGGCGGTGCTGCTAGGGGGCTATTACGCCTATGCGGTGGCAACGCCGCTGTACCGTTCCGAAGTGGTCGTGATGTTGAACAACCGCGATCAGCAGGTGGTCAACCTTGACAGCGTGGTGGGCGGGCTTGGCCGCGACAGTTCGGTCGTCAACACCGAGGTCGAGGTGCTGCGCAGCCGCGATCTTCTGGGCAAGCTCGTCGATAGCCAGGATCTGATTTCGGACCCGGAATTCAACGGCTCGCTCAATCCGCCCTCGGCGATGGCGCAGGCCAAGGCGAAGGTGAAATCCCTGCTGGGGATGGTCCCGCCCACCTCGGGTATTGTCTCGGACGACGCGGCCCGGCTTACGCGCCAGTCGGTGATCGACGCGCTGCGCAGGGCGGTCTCGGTGCGCAACGTGCCCGACAGCCTGGTGTTTCAGGTCACGGTCGAATCCGAAGACTCCCGCAAGGCCACCCGTCTCGCCGATGCGCTGGTTGCGATGTATATCGAAAACCAGCTCGAGGTGAAATTCGAGGCCACGGAACAGGCCGCAAGCTGGCTGTCCGAACGGGTCTCCGAGTTGCAGATCGAGCTTGAGGCCGCCGAAACCCGCGCTCAGGAATTCAGCACCAGCATCGATCTTGTCAGCCCCGAAGGGCTTGAGGCCGCCGAACGCCAGCTCAAGGATCTGCGCGACCGCACCGCCGACACGGAATTCCGCCTGCAGGCCGCGCAAGAGCGTCTGGCCGCGCTTGCGGGCGCGCAGACGCCGCAGGCACAGGTCGAGGCAAGCAACGACGCGCGGCTCAGGACGATGCTGCCCGATATCGGGCAGGCCGAAGTCGCCACCCGTTTCGGACTGCGCTTCGACGGGCTGGTGCAACAGGCTGAGCAGGAGGTTGCGCGGCTTGAAAATCAGGTACGGGTGCTGTCGACCTCGCTGGGCGAGTTCGAAGCCCGCGTACAAAAGCAGAACAGCGACCTGATCACCCTGCAGCAATTCACCCGGGAGGCCGAGGCCAGCCGTCTGCTCTATGAGCATTTTCTGGCGCGGCTCAAGGAAACCTCGGCGCAGCAGGGGGTCCAGCAAGCCGACAGCCGGGTGCTGTCGCATGCGGTCATTCCGGTCGTGCCCTCCGAGCCGCGCAAGTCGCGTATCCTGATGATGTACGGTGTTCTGGGCCTGATGGCCGGGGCGGCGCTGGTGCTGCTGCGCGAGGCGATGAGCGACAGTTTCCGCGATGCACAATCGCTGGAGGCCGCCACCGGATACGCCGTCATCGGCGAAATCCCCCGGCTTCCGCCCCGCAAGCGCAAGGGCTTGCTGAGCTATTTCGCCGAAAACCCGACCTCGGCCGGGGCCGAGGCGGTGCGCAACCTGCGCACCTCGGTGCTGCTGTCCAACATCGACACCCCGCCGCAGGTGATCATGGTGTCGTCGTCGATCCCGGGCGAGGGCAAGACCACCGTGTCGCTGAGCCTGGCGCAAAACCTGGCCGGCATGGGCCGCCGGGTGCTGCTGATCGAAGGCGACCTGCGCCGTCGCGTCATGTCGAGCTATTTCGACACCAAGGCGCAGGGGGGGATGATTTCGGTGCTGACCGGCAAGCAGGCCTTTTCAGAGATCGTCGTGCATGATCCGACGGTCGGACTCGACGTGCTGTTCGGCGAAGCGACCAAGGCCAATGCCGCCGATATCTTTGCCTCGGCGCGCTTTGCCGAGCTGCTCGCCGAGGTGCGCCAGCAGTATGACCATATCATCATCGACACGCCGCCGGTGATGGTGGTGCCCGATGCGCGCATCATCGCGCAGCATGTGGACGCGGGCATCTTCGTGGTGCGCTGGGACAGCACCCCGCGCAAGATGGTTTCCGAGGCGCTGGCAATGTTCGAAAGCGTCAATGTGCAGCTCAACGGCGTGCTGCTGAACAACATCGATCAGCGCGGCATGAAACGCTACGGCTACGGCTATGGCTACGGAGCCTACGGGCGCGGCTATTACACCAGCTAGGGGGTGCGGTCCGGCGCTTGGATCTGCGACAGAACGTCGGCCAGCGCCGCCCCCGCTCCTGCGACCGAGAACCGCGTCTCGTAGCAGCGCCGTGCGGAGATCCGCATTGCGCCCTGTTCCGCGGCGGGCAGCGCAAGGAAGCGTTCGAGCATGGCGGTGCTGTCCTCGACAGTGTCGTTGCAGGCAATGCCGGCCCCGTCGCGATCGATCTCGCGCCAGATATTGACCTGTTTCGAGATCAGCACCGGCACATCCACCGACAGGGCCTCAGCCACCACGATGCCGAAATTTTCCTGATGCGAGGGCAGGGTAAAGGCCAGCGCCCCGGCAAAGGCGGCGGATTTCTCGGCCCCCTCGATCATGCCGGGCCAATGCACCCGCGCTGCGATGCCCAGATCTTGCGCCAGCGCCTGCAGCTCGGCCTGCCAGCCGACCTGATCGGGGCCAGCGATCACCAGATCCAGCGCCGGCTGCGCCGGGGCGACCTTGGCAAAGGCGCGGATCAGATCGTCGCACGCCTTTTTGGGGTGAATGCGGCTGAGAAACAGGAAATAGTCGCGCGCCTTCAGCTGCGGCAGACGTGCTTGCCATGCGGCGCGGCCCTGCGCCATCTCGGCCTCGGGCAGGCGCAGATCGCCCGCGCAAAAGGCCACCGGCTGGCCATGATAGCCCTGATGCCCAACAAAAGCACGCTTTGCGAGGTTCATCTCTTCTTCGCAGGTGAACAGAACGCGCGCGGCGCCGGTCAGCATCCGCCCCTGCCATAGCCACCAGTAGCCCTGCTTGATCACATGTTTCACCGGCTTGATGCGCCGGAAATAGGGGTCGAGCATGCCGTGCGGGAACAGCACCCAAGGCAGGCCCGCTGCCTGCAATGCCCCATAGCCCCCGATCGCGGCGGGGTTCCACAAGCCATGCACCACCGCCGCATCGCAGCCCGGCGCAAGCTGCGCCACCGCCGCGCCGATGGCTGGGGCAAGGGGGGCGCGGCCCGCAGGCCCGCAGGCGTAGGTTTCAAAGGGAAACTCGGCCAGATGGGCGGCACCGGGCGTATCGAGCGTGACAAACACGCTGTCGATCCCCTGCTGGCGCAGTTCATGCGCGATGGTCTGGGCGTAGTTGGCAACCCCGCCCTCGCGACTGTCGATGGACTGGAGAAGGTGCAGAACTTTCAAAGTCGTACCTCTGGGTTTGGGGGCTTAATCGGGGCAGGCCAGCGTGGCCACGGCTTCGGCAAAGGCGGCGACATCGCCGCGCGGGGCACTGGCCCGCGCGCCTGTGGCCAGCCGCGCGCAGAGCGCTTCGTCTGCGTCCAGCAGCGTCATGTATCCTGCAAGGCTTTCGGCGCTGTCATGGGGAAAGCTGAAGCCGTTCACCCAATCCTGCACCAGCATCTCGCGCGCGCCGCAGCGATCCGACAGCAGCACCGGCAGATCCAGCGCCTGCGCCTCGATCACCACATTGCCGAACTGTTCCTCAAAGCTGGGCAGGATCAGCGCAAGACTGCCTGCGAGAATCCGGGAAATCTCGGCGGTCTGCACGAAGCCGTGAAAGATCACCGCATCGGCGATACCCAGATCATCGGCCTGTTTTTTCAATGCCTGCTCAAGCGGGCCATTGCCGCACAGGTTCAGCAGGCGCTGCCCACCGGCTGCGCGATAGAGCGCGAAGGCCTCAAGCGCCATGGCGAGGTTCTTCTTGTCGACCAGCCGGGCGACGATGGTCCACGGCCTGTCGGCAAAGGCAGGGCGGGGCACATTCGCCGCCTGCGCGCGCATCCGGTCGATGGACAGGGTGTTGTAGGGGCTGGCAACGCGGCGCAGGCCGAGAAAGCGGAAATAATCGGTCGATCTCTCCTGCGTGCCGATGGCCCCGTGATAGGGGCGCAGCGCAAGGCTCTTGAGCCATTCGCCGCGCGCGCGGCGCGGCTTGTCGTCGAATTTCGAACAGCCCATGGTAAACACCCGCGCCCCGCACAGCCGCAGAACCACCGCCGTGGCCAGAACCTCGGGGCGTTCGTAATGGCACAGGAACCATTGTGCCCGGCGCAACCCCCAGGCCGCGCGCAGCAAACGCAGGGTGCGGCGCGCAAGGCCGGGGGCCTCGTCCATCGCGAACAGGGTGATCTTGTCAAAGCCCGGCCTGTCATCCCCGACCCAGTCATAGGTGACGTCACGGTCGAACAACTCGATCCCGTGTACCTGCGCTGCGGGAAACCGCTGTGCCACGGCTTCCAGCCGGTCGGCGTGCATCGGGCCGAAATTGTTCCACACAAAGACCAGCCGCGTCGGGTCTGCCTGTGTGTCGGGGGCAAGAAAAGACCTGCTATCTGTCACGGGCGGTTCTCCTGCCGGGGGCGCATTGCGGCCTGTCTGTGGGGGCCGGTCATGCGCTCCGTTTACGCACAGTTTGCGCACCGGGGGCCAACGCGGCGGATCTTGGGCTATCGTTACGCTGATCGCGAGACCGGGTGCAACACGGGGTGCGGCTTGAGACGGCTGCAAAGCGGCGCAAATGTCGGGTCTGCCCGCAGGTGTTGCAGCAAGGCCAGAACCGCGCGCGGTGCCGAGCCGGTTTTTTAACGAAACAGAAGGATTCTTCAGCAACCGAACCGGGATGGCAGATGCGCCCGCCCGTGCCGGAGCAACGTTGTTCACTGCCGGAGAAACAAGAGATGTCAGACAAGTACAGCCAGTTCACGCATGGCCTCAACTCGCCGCCCTATGGTGGGTTCGATATCACGCCCAGCGACGCAACCGATCTGTCGACGGTCACCCGTGCCCTGAACGTCGGGGTGTCCGGCGACGTTCACGTGACGCTGCTCGACGATAGCGAAGCGACGCTGTTCCTTCAGGCCGGGGGGATCTTTCCGCTGCGCGTCAAGCGGGTGTGGGCGACGGGCACCAGCGCTGGCGCCCTTGTCGGGCTTTATTGATGCTCGGCCTCGGGCTTTTGTTCTCGGGGTCGCAGCCGATCGTCGTCTCTGCATCGGGGGGGACGACGATCTCGCTGCTGCATGCCGACGACCTCATCACGGCAGATACCATCTTTGTATAGGTCGAGCGGCCCCGCGTTGGGCCTCCCCCCGGAACCGGGTGACGAGCACGACCTGAGTCCATTCTACCGGAGACATGCTACATGGCACTCGTAATCCCTTCGCTTCCGATGACCGGAAGCCGGTTGAAAACCACCCTCGAGGAGATCCGGCAACGCATGCCGATCAAGCTGGCCTCGACCAGCGAGATGAGCGCATTGTCCGGCTTCGTCGATGGCGATCGATGCCTGACGCCCCAGGGCGTTTACGAGATCTTCTCGGGGGTGTCCGCCGCCCCCAGCGCGACGGTCGTGAGCATGACGCAAGACGGGATGCTGGCGATGCTCGCGGCGGATTGCCCGGTTCCGGATGTCGATACGCTGATGAGCGACACCCGCCCGCCAGAGTTTTTCACGGCGGGGATGCGCCTGATGACCCAGGCCGAAACCTATGTCTATCGCGTTGCCGCCAGCGATGCGAGCGATCACCACGTGACCACCGCCGGGGGGGCGAAACTGTACGTCGAACCGGGTCCGCGCGGCTTCGATGTGCGCGCCTTTGGCGCGCAGGGCGACAGCGTGACCGATGACAGCGCCGCGATCAGAACCGCCTTTCGCGCGGCCGTGTCCAGCAAACAGGCACCGACCATCGGCAGCAACGAGATCGTCCAGCACGCGGTGTTCTTACCCGGCGGGCAATATCTGGTGAACAGCCCGCGCAGCCTGATGGACACGCTGGGCGTGGGCCGCGCGATGGGGCTGACCTATGAAGGCGACGCCACCGGCACCACCATTCATTTCGGCCACGATGGCGAAGACTATCTTTGCTACAACCCCAATGAGTTCCTCTTTGTGCGGTTCCGAAACCTGCGGTTCACCGCCAGCAGCGACACTGCGCGGTTCATGTTCGTAAACGCCAGCGGCGGCGCTCAGGATGTTCTGTTCGAGAACTGTAACTGGAACGGCACCTGGCAGAAGTTGTACCGTCTGGAAGGTGGCAACAACAATTCCGAATGGCGCTGGTCGAATTGCGCGATCACCGCGACCATTCGCGACACCGTTCTGGACATTCCCAGCGAAGGGTCGGACCAGTTTCTCAACTACTGGGCCACCAACTGCAAATTCTGGCTGTACGACGGCCAGTTCCTGCGGGCCCGCAAGGGCGGACATTTCCATTTCGTCAATTGCGACTGGTCCGGGCTGGCCCCCGGCATGACGCAGAACCAGTCGACCAGAGGCGCGCCGCTGTTCGAGCTGCTGGGCGATGATCATGCGCGCGGCGTGTGTAGCTTTACCGTCACCGGCGGACGGGTGGAGCACAAGAATGCCGCCTCCAAGCTCATCTACTGCGAATGGAATTACGGCACCGTCGCGTTCCGTGACCTGGATTGCGGCGCGGTCACACCCAGCGGGTACGACACCGTCATCAATACCCATTTCAGTTGCGGCAATACCCAGGGGCCGACCGTTCTGTTCGAAGGGTGCGATCTGATCGGCACTCATGTCTATTCGAACGGCACCGGGGCGTATGTCTATGAACACAATGCCGCTTATCGGATGTGTACGATCCGGCAAAACAGCCCGGATGATTTCCTGACCTTCAACCGCACGACGAACGTTGGTGGCAGCTGGCTGGTCGAACTTGATCGCTGTCGGTCGGCCACCCCCAGCAGCTCCACGTCATTGGTGGTCTGGGATGTGGTGCTTGGCTCACGCCTTGCCAAGAACGGCCATTTCGGCAAACGGTCTTTCGTGTTCCGCGATGTGACCGGGCGCGGCACCCCGCTGACCACCGGAACCTTTACCGCGCAGCTTCCGGCGCGGGCGGTGATCACCCGTGTGGCCTTTCGCAACTCGGGCCTGCTGAGCAGCATCAATACCGTCAACTTCCGGCTCGAGGACGGCGCTGGCACGCTGATTGCGCAAAGTGGCGATCATTCGCTGAACTCTGAGCTGAACATCGATCTGCCGGTCAGCTTTCTCGTGCCCTTGGGAAATGAAACGCTGGTGCTGCGTGACGCCAACGGCGTTGCCAACCAACAGGGCACCTCGATCTTCGTAGAGGTGGAATTCATCGTCTGAGCCCGCTCCCGCTGGCGCGCGGGGGGGGATCTGCTAAGCTGGGTGTCGCGATGAATACGGGGATCAAAATGGCGACATATCAGGATCTTGGGCTGTTCCGGGTGCCGGCGGGATTCCGCGGGCGCTCGGGCCTTTACGTCCAACTGTGGTGGATTGCCCAAGCGGTGCTGATCGGGCTGTCGCCGCAGCCGTTGCATGGCTGGCGCGCCATGGTGCTGCGGGCGTTTGGCGCGCGCGTGGGGCAGGGGGTCAAGATCCGCCCGTCGGCGCGCATCACCTATCCCTGGCGGGTGACCATCGGAGACAATGTCTGGATTGGCGATCGGGCCGAGCTGTATTCTCTGGCCGAGATCGACATTGGCGACAACGCCTGCGTGTCGCAGGATTGCTATGTCTGCACCGGCTCGCACGATCATCGGCAGATCGATTTTCGCTATGATTGCCGCCCTGTCCGCATCGGGGCCGAAAGCTGGCTGGCCGCGGGCTGTTTCGTCGGGCCGGGGGTCAGTATCGGGGAGGGCGCGGTGATCGGTGCGCGCTCGTTGATCCTGCGCGACGTGCCGCCGGCACGGATCTGCGCCGGCAACCCGCTGCGGGATCTGGGGCCGCGCACCGCCGCTGTCAGCGACTGAGCAGCGCCCCAAGCCCATCCAGCATGGTGTTTTCGGAAAAATGTGCCTGGGCATGGGCGGTGGCCGCCGCGCCCATCTGTGCCCAGCGGGGCCGGTCGGCCAGCGCGCGTGCGATCCCCTCGGCATAGGCGGCGGCGGTCGGGGCGGACATCAGCCAGCCGGTTTCCCCGTCGATCACCGTTTCTGACGGCCCGCCCGCTCCGTGGGCCAGCACCGGCTTGCCCATGGCCATCGCCTCGATCACCGACAGGCCAAAGGGTTCGGGATCGGTGCGGGTGTTCAGCACCACGTCGCACAGGGCGTACCACGGGATCACATCCGCCTGCGGCCCGGCGAAATGCACCCGGTCCTGCAGCCCGGCGCTGGCCACCTGCTCGCGCAGCGCGCCGGCAAAGCGGCTTTCCAGCGGCCCGCCGCACAGCAGCAGATGGGCGTCTCCGCCAGCAAGGCTCATGGCTTCGATCAGCTCGGCCTGACCCTTTTCGGGGGTGATGCGTGCCATCAGCCCCAGCAGAGGCGCATCTTCGGGAATGCCAAGCGCGGCCCTTGATTGCAGGCCCGCCCCGGCGCCGGGGCAGAAGGTGTCGGTATCGATGCCCAGATGCAGCACGTGGCGGCGATAGTGCCCCGGCCCCAAAGTGCCATCGGTATGGTGCGAATTGGCCACCGGGATCAGCGGTCCGGCGCGGAACAGCGCCCGGTAAACCCGCCGGTTCAGATCCAGCGGATAGCCCGAGCTGACCGAATTGGGCATCATCCAAAAGGCGCGGGTGCCCGACCAGCGCGCGCTCAGCGCCGCCAGCATCGTGGCCAGCGGGCTTTGCAGCAGGATGGTATCGATGCCGCGGGCGCGGATTTCCCGCGCAAGGCGGCGGGCAAGACCCAGCTGCGCGACCCCTCGACGCCCCAATGCCCAAACCTTTTGCGCCCTCCCGCTGCCGCGCGGCGAGGGCGATGCGACCGGCAGGTGCAGCACGTCGATGCCCTGCGTTTCCAGCCGCGCGCGCAGCGCGGCATTGTCGCGCAGCAGCAGCACCGACACCCGGTGCCCCCGCGCCGGCAACCCGCGCAGCAGCGTGTCCCAGACCCGCATCACGCCGTAGCCCTCGCCGCCTTCCAGAATGAACAGCAGATGAGAAGCGACTGTTGTCATGGGGTTTTCTTTCGGCGCAGGATGCCCAGCATGGCCACCAACAGTTCACGGTTGAAGGCCAGATTATAGGCCAGAAATACCGCCAGCGCCGCCGCGGTTTCCAGCATTGGGCGCAGGATCAGCGTGCTGTCATGGACGCTGACACCGCGCCATGGGTCGGCAAGCAACATCGCCACCACCACGGCCCCGTAGACGGTAAAGCAGCGCGCGAAAAAGCCGGCGGTGCGGCGCGGCGCGATGCCGATCATGTTTGCGGCCAGCGGAAAGGTCAGCAAGCCGCTGACCAGCCGTTGCAGCGCCACCGCGATGGTTGCACCGTTGAACCCGTCCAGCGTTGCGCCGACAAAGGCACAGATCAGGATGAACCCGGCATCCCAGATCAGCGTCATCAGCCGCCAACCCCACGCGCCCTGGCTCTCGAACACCACCCCGGCAAGGTTCGCCGTCAGCCGCACCGGCAGGACCGCAGCGATGCTGACCACCACGACGATCGCCGGGTCCCATTTGCCGCCCCACACCAGATGCACCAGCATCGGGCCGATCCCGACCAGCCCGATGCACAGGATGCTGATCATCAGGGTGACCGCGCCGCTGATGCGCAGATATTGCCGCCGCAGCTGCGCCAGATCGTGCTTGAGCTTGGAAAACAGCGGCAGCAGCGCCTGATTGATCCCCATCGAGATCATCACCGTCAGGTTCGCCACCAGCGTGAAGCCGAAGAAATAATAGCCCAGCTCCTCGGCGCTGAGCATTTCGCCCAGCAGCAGGTAATCGCCGTTCATCCCAAGCGCGAACAGAAAGGACGACAGCAGCACCCAGCGCATTTCCACCGTCATCTGCCAGAACCGGCGCGGCGTCAGCTTCCACGACAGCCGCAGCCCCGGCGTCGCCCGTTTCAGCAAGGCCACATGAAACAGCGTCGCCGCCGCCAGCGCCAGCGCCATGGTATAGCCCGCCGCCCCAAGCGCCGCAGCCCCGACAAGCACCACGTAATAGAACAGCGAGCGTTTCATCTCGGCCATGCTGATGGCGCGGAAATCGTAGTTCACGCTCATCACCGCCATGTAGACCGTCGTCGCCGCCTTGAGCGGGATGCTCAGCCCGGCCAGCGCGATCACCCAGAACAGCGGGCGCACGTCGTAGGTCATTTCGAACCCGATGCCGACCACGAGAAACAGCACCAGCCCGATCGAGCCCAGCCATAGCGCAAAGGCGGAATAATCGGGCAGGATCTCGTCCAGCCGGTCATGCTGCTGGATCAGCATCTTCGACACGCCCGGGTTCTGGAAGCCGTTGACAAAGATCATCGCCGTGGTGAGCAGCGCGAAGATGGCATAGGTGTCCACCGCCAGCAGGTAGCCAAGCGCCACCTGACTGCCAAAGGACAGCAGCTTGGACACCACCAGCGACAGCGCCGTCCAGGCCATGCCGCGCGCGGCGGTGCGCCCCGACGATTGTACGCCCGCGGATGGGGCGCCGGTGGTTTTGCCTGCGACCGGGTCGGAAACGCCGGGTGTGTCGGTCATGATGTGGCTCAGGCCTTGCTCAGATCGGGCATCTTCTGCCACAGCGGCAGCCCGTCCAGCCAGCCGCGGGTATCGACCGTGACCGGGGTGTCACCGGCTGCGGACCAGGCATCGTGATCGGCGATCAGCGCCTCGATATCGCTCAGCTCGACCTTGTCGCCATCCTTGACGCAAAAGCTTTGCGCCATGTCGGCAAAGGGCGAGGCGGATTTGAGCCAATCCACCATGGTCTTGGCCTTGCGGCTGTAGCCCACGAAGAACACCGGCTTGCCCAGCGTCAGCGAGCTGAGGCAACCGTGCATCCGCGCGCCCACGAACATGTCCAGCTCAAACAGCATCTGCGAGATCGAGGCAAAGGACATCTCGCCGCGCCACACCTGCACCTTGGCGGCGATGTCGGGGGCCAGCGCCGCATGCAGCTGATCCAGCGTGCGCGGATCATGCTGGGTGCCGCGCCCGTCGGGCGAGGAAACATGCGGCACGAGGCTGACCTCGTAGCCCTGCCGCACCAGCCCTTCGGTGATGCGGGCGTAGCGCTCGACGATGCCATCGCCGAATTTCTCCAGCAGGAAGGGGGTGAAGTTGATGCCGATCCGATGCACCTTGCGGCGCTCGAACACGGTTTTCGGGCGCAGCGAAAAGATCGGGTCGGGGAAAATGGCAACATTGTCGGCGATGCCATGGCCGGCGAGGTAATCGGCGGTGCCCTTGTCGCGGGCCACCAGCAGGCGGAACCGCTTCAGGTGATCCAGCAGCTGGGCGCGGTGCGCCTCTGACAGCACCTCGAAGCGTTCCATGTTGGCGCCGAACATGATGGCGGGAATGCCGTGGCGGGTGGCATAGGATTCATAGCCCAGCCAATCCTCGGGCAGGGCATCGCCGAACATGGTGTAGATGTCGCCGCCCACCGAACAGAACAGATCCGCCGACTTGAATTCGCTGCTGGCAAAGCGCGGGGTCCAGTGCGAGATGAACAGCCCGGTCTTGCGCAGCACGCCGCGCACGTAGCGCTTGCGTTCCAGCATCGGCACCACGCGCACGCCGGACACATCCGCCAGCAACGCCCGGTCGCGCTCGGGGTGGTAGCTTGACACCACGAAGGTCAGATCGTGATCGGGATAGGCCCGTTTCAAAAAGGCGATGGACCCGCGGATGATGATCTCGCAGCCGATATTGGTCAGCAGTTGAAAGGAAAAAACGATCCGTTTGGACGGCCCTGCCGGGGCGGTTGCTGCGGGATCTGGCGCGGTCATCTGGTCAGTGCTGGACATGGGCTCGTCTGTTTTCGGGGCCGGTCTGCGACGCAATGCGCAGACCGGCCGGGGTCAGAAATGAAAGGTCTGCGCCTGAAGCCGGGCCGAAATCGGCACCGTGCAATCTTCGGCGGCGGGTCCGCAGGAAATCATCATGACAGGGTAAAAGCGCGGGTCTATTCCCAGCGCCCCGATCACCTTGCGCGCCATCTTGTGCGATACGCACAGGTTCAGGCAGCACGAGCCGATGTTGCGCGCGTTGAGCGCATTCACCAGCGCGCCGGAAAAGATGCCCGCATCCACGAAGGGTTCGAACAGCTCGTATTCCTCGACAAAGGCGGTTGTGTCGGCCAGCACCACCAGAAGATTGTGGATGGTATGATCGAACCCCTTGTTGCCCGCCTGCAGCGACAGCATCCGGCGCAGCATGTCCGGATCCTGTACCACCGCCACGGCCCAGGGCTGCCGGTTGCAGACCGAGGGGCTGAGGTTGGCAAGCTCGATCGCCTCTTGCAAAAGCGCCGGGTCGACGGGGCCGGGGGCGTAGTTGCGCACCGACCGGCGGGTGCTGACCAGCCGGTCATACAGCGCGCGTTCGTCATCGCTCACATCGGGGCGGTTGGGGATGGTGCCGCCCAGATCCGGGCGGCTCGCCTCATAGCCCGCAACCTCGGCAGCGATATTGTCGACCACCGGGTCGGTGGCCCCCTGATCGCGGTGCCAGTCCACGTAGCTGGCCAGAACGCTTTGCCCGACGGCGATCGCCGGAGCGTTGCCGGGAATGGCCAGGCTGGCGGTCATTTCGCGGCGCAGATGATCGGTCTTGGCCTTGCCAAAGAACCGGCGGACCTGCGGCAGCGACAAGCCCTTTTCGACGGTATGGGCTTCGCGCATGATCCAGGCGCGGGACGCGGTGGCGTTATAGCTGCGCGGGAAAGCCCCGGAATGCTGCACATAATAGCGGCACCAGCGGATCGCCTTGACCCAGCACAGCGCGATGCGGACGGGTCGTGTCCGCCGCAAACGGTTCAGCGTGGATTTCAGGCTCATGCCCAGACCCTTCCGGATTGGTTGCGGTAACGGCGGGCGTGCGGGGCGGACGTATTGATAGGCAGTAAGGTCATGGCATCCGTGACTGGAAATCCTGATCAGGCGGGCTCCCTGCGGTCGCCCTGCCTTACCCGCCTAGTGCCAACACCCAAGGCTGCGCAAGGAAAAAGCTGCCGCACTGCAGAAAACCTGCAACACTTCCGAGCTGTTGCTTTTTTCCGCATAGTCTTGGCGCGGTGGGCCATGCGCCGCTTGCGTCATGCGCGATAACGCAAAAGGCACATGCCCGGAAAGGTTGCGCCCGGTTCGGGGCGCAACGCCACTGGCGTGCCGTCCGACACCGGCAGCGGTCGGCCCGGCACGGGGGTCACATCGTGGCCAGCGGACCACAGCCGCAGGCCGGGCACCGGGGTCAGGGTCGCGGGGTCGACCAGCGCTTCGATCCGGGCGCCTTTGGGCAGGCGCTGCGCGCTGCCGTCAGCGGGCAGCAGCGCCTGATGGCTTTCGATGCGGCAGGCCCCGCCCAGCAGCGCGCCGAGGTTGCAATCCCACAGGCCGCGGTCGCGCCGCGCCGTGCCGCGGCAGTCGCGAAAGATCATGTCGGGGATGCGCCGCGGCGCCTTGGAGCCATCGTAGATCACCACCTCGTCGGGGCCAGCGCCATGAAAGAAGCTGCAGCGGGTAAAGGCGATCAGCGCCTGATCCGACCCCTTCTGGCCGTGGTTGTCCACCCGCAGCTGCCCGGCGAATTGCGTATCCGACACCGACAGGATCGGCCCGCGCCCTTCGCCAAGGATCAGCTCGATCACCGGGGCGGCGGGGGTCATGCGGTAGGTCTGCGAGGACAGGTCAAGCCCGGAGATGTCGATGGTGCCAGATGGCCATTCCGAGCGCAGCAGCAGCGCCTGCTCGGTTTTCAGCTCGACCCGAAGGTTGCGGATGCTGCAGGCACAGACGCCGCGCGCGTGATTGTCGCCCAGCAGCTCGACCAGATAATTGGCGGCCTTGGGTGCATAGCCCGACACGTCGCAATCCGAGATATGCAGATGCCCGCCCTTGTGCAGCCGGGCAATGGTCACCCAGCCCCAGAGCTTGCAGTTGCGGAACCAGTAATTCAGATTCTGATCGGATGAGCGGCCCAGCAACAATGTGAACGGGTCGAGATAGACCGCGCTGTGCACCCGATCGAACAGGAATTCGGAATTGTTGTTGCCAGCGGCCCCGGTGTCAGGGTCGGGCACCATCTCGATGCCGATGCCCCAGCGGCCGCGAAAGGCGATGTCGATGAACTGGTGATCTTGCGAAATACCGCTGCCATAGCAGCGGGCAAACACCGCCCCCGGCACATCGGTGTAAAGCGTCAGCCGGGCAAGGCGCAGCCCCAGCACCGAATTGTTGTTCCAGAGCAAGGGTTCAGAGGCATCTTCGGGGTCATAGACCAGCACGGTCGATTGCTGTCCTGCACCGCTGATGCGCAGACCGTCGTGGCGGCCCGCCAGATCGCGGGCCAGCAGCGCGCCGGGGCGGGTGACCCGCATCATCCCCGGGGGCAGCACCAGTTCGGCATGGTTTGCCATGGCCCGGGCCACCGCCCGCGTCAGCGCCTCGGAGATATCCGGCGCGCTGGCCGGATCGGGCCCATCGCGGGCAGGCGACAGCGGCGCGATCCCCCACGAAGCCAAAAGAATGCGCCCGTCGGATGGCAGCACCCGCAGCTTCTGATTCAGCGCGTCTCCGGGCAGGGGCAGGTCGTGATCCGTCGCTTCGGGCGGCAGCAGCGCGTAGCGGCTGCCATCCATCAGCGCAAAGCAATCCCCCGGCGCCAAGCCCAGATCCGCCAGACTGGCCGCAAGATCGGGCGTCTGCCGCAGCTCGTTTGCGGTCTGCAGAGGCGAGGTGTCAGACAGCGCATCCCGGCTGGCCTGTTGCGCCGCGCCGCCATGGCCCAGCGGCAGCAGCGCGCCCCCCAGAAGCAGGTTGCGCCGCTTCACAGGTGTCGGTCCGCCGGCCGCGTGGGCCCATGGCGAGGGCGGGCACGGCTGGCGGCGCGGGGCTGGCGCGCCAGAACGATCCGCGACAGGCCCCACCACAGCCCCACCAGAAACAGCGCCGAGGCCGGGGCCGCGATCACCCCCAGCAGTGGCCCGCGTCCGATGATCGGCGCAAAGCCCGCAAGGATTACCGCCATCATGCTGATCACCGGGCGGCGCGCCTCGTCATAGCCATCGTCCAGCGCGCGGATCAGCCAGCCGAACAGCACCATGCCGCCGATCGCTCCGACATAGTGGAAATCGGCGAACAGCTCGCCCGGAACCGGCGCGCTGATGTTGAGGAAATTGAAGCCGGCGATTTCGGCGGCTTCCGAGCCGGTCGGCTCGTGCTTGCCGCCCCAGATCGAGCGCGGCACGAAGAACAGCAGCGCCGACAGCAGGCGGCTGCCCAGCGTCACGCCTTCCTGGCTGACCATTCCAAAAACGTTCACCATCGCCTGCACGCCATCGTAATCGCCATGCATCATGCCCTCGAGCGGCGAGGTGAACGACACGTTCAGATTGACGCTTTCGCTCCGGCGGTTATAGGCCTGCAAGGCCGGGAACAGGCCGAACATCAGCAGCGGCGCGGCGGCGAACAGCGCCGTCTTCCAGCGCAGGAACCAGCCTTTGGCGGTGCTCATCAGCACCGCAAGGATCGTGGCGATCAGCCAGAACCGGGGCAGGGCGGGTGGGAAATTGGCAATGCACAGCGTCAGGCAGGCCAGCACCATGGCGGCCAAGGTCCAGTTGTTGCGGATGCGCATCCGCAACAGCACATAGCCCGCGATCACCATAGAGGCGATGGCCATGCCGCGGGTCAGCGTGAAGACCAGCCCGTAGGTCGCGGTGCTGCCACCACTGGCGAGCAGCGCGATCCCGGTGGTGTGGCGGGTGCCGATGAAGGCGGCAATCCCATAGGTGGCGATCGCCATCAGCAGATAGGCAAAGGTCAGAAGGCAAACGACAAAGGTCGCCCGCGCGATGCGGTTTCGCTGCCCCTGCGGCACCTCGGTCAAAGGCCTTTCGATGGGGGTGGGCCGGCTGGCGACCCGGCAGAAATAGCCCAGAGCAAAGGCCAGCGTCGACAGCAGCACGATCACCGCCGCATCGGGGATGTATTCGCGCTGCACCGCGTTGTTGATCCAGTAGAACCTGTCGCTGCGTACCTGCATCAGCCCGGCAAGGATGAACCCGTAGGTGGCATAGAGCAGGTAGGCAAAGCTGGTCGCCGAAAGGCTGCGGGAAAACACCGCGTAGGTGAAGCAGGTCAGCGACACCAGAAAACTGATTGCAAGCAGCACCGAGGCGAAGGGATGCGCGTCTCCGGCATCGAAGACAATCACGAGGCCAAGACAATTCAGAAGATAAAAGGGGATCATCGGGGCTCGGATGTCTGGGGCGGAAAGGTCGCGTCGCACAGCCGAGACAGTCGGCGATGCGACTGCACCCTATCATGATTGACCGTGCATGCCAGTACGGGCCGGGCGCTGATGCCCATCCCACGTGCAAAACGGCGCATTGTGCGGCAGGGTGGCGAACATCACATGCGCAAGGCCTGCAAGGCCGCCTTGGCTGTAACGGCTTACCTGGCGTTTTGGTGACGCCCAAATTTTACGCCCGGACCGGGTTGGCGTCTGGAATGCCGCCTCATGTGTCCGTTATGTGCATGTGCCCGTTATGTGCCGGGCCCAGAGATCGAAGAGATGTTCGCCCCGGATCAGGTGCGATTCGCTTTGGACCCCGCCAGCGGCCCAACCGTCATGGCAGGGGAAGCGAAGACATCCCTCCATATTTCGCCGACGGTCTTGCCTGACGGGCCTTCGAGACGCTGCTCGATGAGCAAGGTTTCCGCGCCGTCTACAGCGCAAAGGAGCGCCGCAAGCTCTGGCTCTGAACGCATGGCCGATCAGGGCGGCGATATGTGGGGGCTTCGCCCTGCTCGGCCATGAAAAGCTTCTCCACCCTCGGTGAGACATTTCTGCTTTGCCCAGCCGAGGGCATCTCACCCTGGTTGCAGCACCAAAACATCCAATAATTTGCATTATGTTGTTTATTATTCACTGACTCGGCCATGCAATCCTAAGGCCGGTATTTGTCTGGCGAATACGCAGTATTAACCAGACGAATGCGAGATATTGATCAAGCGAATAACAGCAACTAGTATCCCAATTAAATAACCCATTTTTATATCTCGTTCTCAATATCTGTTTTTTAATAACGCCTTAAATATGACATCTTTTCGCCCCAAAAATTCCACAATTCAAAATCACCGTATGGTTGCGTTTGTGCGGTATCCTGTAATCCACGTAGAGTATGTAAACCGAGATGATAATCATCCCGGATACACAGGCTCCATTCATTTTTTCGTGGAATAATAGCGACTCAGGAAATCAAATATATCGGCAACGGAATACGCAAATGACGAGCACAACCGAAGCAGCTGAGGCTTCTTCAGGAACGAATAGCGATCAAAGCTATTACCTGTCGGATTTCGTAGATATATCCTCGCAAAGCATTGAAGATGTCCGCTTTGAAGACGATGTGCGCATCGTCACATCCCAGGCGGAATTCGATGCCGCCTACACGGCACTCGCTGCCGGGGCGGGCGGTGTCATCCTGCTGGACACTGCGGGCGGCCCTTATACGCTTTCCCATTACGACGTCCAAAACGCACAGATCGATGCGCCTGTCATGATCACCTCGCTGACCCCGGAAGATCCCGCGGTCGTGTCGTCGGTCTACATGCGCAACCACGAAAATTTCCACCTGTCGGACGTGAAGATCGAAGGCGACAGCGGCACGCTTATTACGGTCAAAGACACTGATAATTCAGGTATTTACGAAAGCGAGATCTCGTCCATCGCCGAAGGCTCCGCTGGCCTGAACGAAGAGGCTGGCGGCTACACGATCGGGGCGACCGGCGCCGATATCGTCGAGGTTGAGAACTTCAGCTTCATCGGCAACGAATTGCACAATCTCTTTCACGGTGCCACCTTCCGCGAAGTTGTCGGCCTGACCTACACCGACAACGAACTCTATGCCCTGCAGGGCGACGGGGTACGGCTGGGCGGGGTGCAGGATGCGCTGATCGCCGACAACTGGTTCCATGATTTCCTCGGATCGACCTACGAATACAATCATTCCGATTTTATTCAACTATGGGGCGCGAATATCTGGCTGAACAATGAAGATATCACCATTCAGTCAAATTTCTTCGACAATTCTACTGGTGCGGCATATCAGGTAATATTCGGCCAGAATGAGGATTACGAAGAGAACGGATATCTTTTCGAGAATATCGTGGTCGATAATAATGTGATCTGGGGAAGCGCCTATCATGGCATTTCCGTGTCAGATACATCGAATATGGTGGTGACCAACAATACGCTCATCTACATCGAAGATGCATATTACCTGAACGCGGACGGCTCTCAAACCACCCTGAAGAGCCCCGGCTGGATCGACATTGACGGAACCAACCCCGTGGTCGAGAAAAACGTCGGCCTGCGGATTCTGGATGATGGCGACAACATGACGTTGAGTCATGGCACCGATAGCGAGCTGGACCAGCTGAACCAGTACACCAACCTGACCGTCGGCGAGAGCGGTGATCTGCGCGACATCACGCTGCTGCCCGACAGCGCGCTGAACGGGGTCTACGGATCAAGCCTGTTGTGGTTCGATGAAACCCCGGACACGCTGATGGCGGTTGCGCGCGCGTCGGTCAGCGTGTCGGACCTGTCGGTCTATACGCTGGATGCGGGCCTGTCGCGCGGCCCGGACGGGTTGATCGACGCGAACACGACGGTCACCTGGACGCTGGATGACGGGCGCAGCTTCACCGGATCCCAGATCGAGGTGGATTTCGAGACCCCCGGCCTGCACAGCTACACGCTGACCGTCACCCAGCCCGACGGCAGCAGCGACACCATCACCCGCACCGTCGAAATCGAGGACCCGCTTCTGGTCGATCTGGAACTGGTCGACGGCGTGCTGACCAATGTCGCAACGGATGGGGTCACGCTGACGAATCTGTCCAGCGCCACGCTTGATGGCGACAGCCTGCGCATCGGCGAAGGCGCGATGGTCGAGATTGCCCGCACGGTGGGCGACATCTTCAACCTCAGCTCCTTTGACTTCTCGATGACGCTGGACATCGACGAGGGCTCATCGGGCACCCTGTTCATGATCTATCAATCGCTCGAGGCCACCGTAAAGTCGGATGGCTCGATCTCGTTCAAGTTCTCGAACGGAGACACATGGTTCAGCGTCAGTTCGGCCAGCGGGCTGCTGAATGACGGCCCGGTGGATCTCAGCTTTGTCTACGATGGCGCGATGCTGAGCCTTTACGCCGATGGCGTGGTCGTGGCCGAGACCGCGGCAAGCGGATCGACCCAGTCCGCGCAATACTGGGGGCTGACCTTTGGCAACCCCTGGAAGGCCAGCGTCGACGCCTCTCTGTCGAACATTTCGATCAAGTCCGAAGCCTCCAGCGCCGAGGAGATCAGCGCGGCAGCCACTGCCGAGGACAACACGGCCTCGGTCGTGGTCATAGAAACCCTGTTCGAGACCGATTTCTCGAGCGCGGATATCGCGGGCATGACCATATCCGAAGAGGATATCGTGACCATGCCAAGCGGCGAGACCGGCGTGATGGTCGCGGGCGGCGACGTCGAAGTGAACCGGGATACCGGGTATCTTTACGACACCGGCTCGTTCGACATCACCATCACGGCACAGCATTTCGACACCACCACCGAAGGCACGATCCTGTATCTGCACGAGACGCTGTCGCTTTCGGTCCGTTCCGACGGGCGGCTGCTCTTCAGCCTGACCACCGATGAGGGCACACAGATCGTCCGGACTCCGGGGATGCCGCTGGCCGACGGCGCTGCGCATGAAATCAGCATCGGCTATGATTCCGAAGCCGGTGTGATGCAGATCGCGGTGGATGGCGAGGTGGTCGCCCAAGTTGAACAGACCGGGCTGACCGCGGTCGCGCAATCCTGGGGCCTGACCATCGGCCACCCCTGGGCCGGGGACGAGCCGGATATGGGCATTACCTCGCTGGAGATCTCCGACGGCACGATCATCTCGGATCCAACCCCGACAGGATATGACGCGGACGCGCTGATCTTTCTTGATTTCAACGACACCGTGACCAACGAGGTGGCATCAGCCGCCATGCCCGAGGTCAGCACCGGCACCCTGACCTATGCCAGCGACGCAGACGACACATGGGCCGAATTCGATGGCAGCACGACGGTCAGCGTGTCGCGCTACGTCGAAGAGCTGCACTCCCGCGATACCTTCGAATTCGTGGTGAGCATCCGGGATGACGACAACAGCGACTGGGAAGCGGTCTTCGAGATCTACGACTCGATGGCGCTGAGCATCAATGATGACGATTTCTACTTCACGATGCAGCTGGGCGACGAGACGGTCTCGTTGCAGAGCAATTCCGATGTGCTGGCCGATGGCGACTTCCACGAGGTCAAACTGGGCTATGATTCCTCGCTTGGAAGTCTGGCGATGATGGTCGATGGCGTGGTTGTCGATGAGACCTACGCCACCGGGCTGACCACGGAAGAGCAATACTGGGGTCTGACCATCGGATCGGGCGTAGGCGACGGGCTGGATGCCGACATTACGCATTTCTCGATGAACGAGAGCGCGGACTGGCTGGCGGTCGCCTGAGGGGCGACCGTCAGGCGCGGTTCAGGTCCTCAGGTCCCGCTGCCCTTCGGCGGCGGGGCGCGGGTCGCGGATCACCGCGCTGATCTGGCTCTTGAAGCGGGCCAGAATCGACGTCATGTCCCAGCGCTCAACGGCCCGCGCCCGCGCCGCGGCGCCCAGCCGGGCCCGTTCCGGGGCGTCGTCCAACAGCGTTTCCAGCTCGCGCGCGAGGGCGGCGGCATCACCGGGCGGCACAAGCCGGCCACAGCCCTCGACCTCCTGCCCCAGCGCGGTGTCGGGATCGGCGGTGGCCAGCACCGGGCGGCCCGACGCCAGCATGTTGGTCAGCTTTGACGGCAGCACCAGATCCGCCGCCCCGGCGATCTGCGGCAGCAGATGCAGGTCGGCCATCCCCAGAAGATCGCTCAGCCGGTCGATCGGCTGCAACGGAAAGAACCGGATCATCGGCAGATCCTGCGCCTGTTCCTGCAGGACCTCGCGCATCGGCCCATCGCCGCAGACAGCGATGGTCAGGTCGGTGCGGTGGCGCAGGTGCCGGGCCATTTCGGGTAGGATCTCAAGCCCCTGCTTGTTGGCAAGATTGCCCGAATACAGCGCCACATGCGGCGTATCGATGCCCAACTCGGCCTTGAGCGGCGAGACCCCCTCGACCGGCTGCACCTTCGAGATATCCGACCAGTTGCGGAATTCGGTGATCCGCCATTCCGCAACACCCTTGCGGCGCAGACGCGACAGCATCGGCCCCGAGATCGAACTGACCCGGTCGAAACTGCCCAGCACCGCATGTTCGAATCGCTCTGCAAGGCGCCCGATCAGGCTTTTCTGATTCAGCAGGCCGGTGGCAAAGGCGGCCTCGACTTCGAAATCCTGAACATGCAGCCAGGTCGCGGCCCCGCTGAGCCGCGCCGCCGCCAGCACGCCGGGTGCCGAGATCAGCGACGGTGCCACCAGCAAGATCACATCGGGGCGGTGTACCAGCGCCTTCCACAGCAGCACCGGCAGGGCGCTGAGCGCAAAGCTGATGTGATGCAGGATGCGGCGCGACCCGCTCGGCTTGCTTGGCACGTAGATCGGACAATGCACCGCGCGGGTGCCCTCGGGGCCGCGACGCCGCGTCCACCACGGGCGGCGCCAGCCTTCATAGGTGCGCCAGGCCGGGTAATAGGGGCGCGCCGCGATGACATCCGTTTCGACCCCGTTGCGCGACAGATACTCGGCCATGCCCGAGGAATAGACCCCGATGGCAATCATTTCCGGCGCATAGTTGAGCGAGACGATCAGCACACGCTCCGCCTTGTTGTTTGCGCTGTCATCCCTCGAGGTCGTCATGAATATATTCTCCGATTACCTAATGCCAACCACACCAATACTGCTTTGGGATCAGGCATTTCTGTCCCGCGCGCACTTCCGCAGGTTTTTGCACCTTTAGGAAGATTACCACCGGAAAGCCAGAGAGCCCCGGCAGATTTGTACTTGTCCCGGCGCGGTGTTGGGCACACACAGGGCGCATGTCTATAATCAAGGCAAAACAGCAATATGACAGCTGCGGTTCAAACCGGACTTCCCCGGCCCCCGTGGCGTCTGGCCCCGCCCCAAGAGTATCCCACCTGCTATGACATCGGCCTTCCGGAACCGCCCCGCCCCCCCGGTTGCACCGGAACCCACGAGCGGTGCGCCTGTCGCGCTGACCGGCGCACCCGGCGCTGCGGCAGAGCTGACCGTCATCGTGGTCAGCTACAATACCCGTGACCTGACCCTTGCCTGCCTGCGCACGCTGTTTGCCACCACCCACAGCGCGCGCGCCCATGTGGTGGTGTTCGACAATGCCTCATCCGACGGTTCGGCCGACGCGGTGGCCGCGGCCTTTCCGCAGGTCGAGCTGATCGCCAGCGCCGAGAACCTCGGCTTTGCCCGCGCCAACAACGTGGTGGCACAGGCGGCGCGCACCGACTGGCTGCTGCTGCTCAACCCCGATACCGAAGTGCATGACGGCGCCATCGACGCGCTGCTGGCCTTTTCCAAGGCGCGCCCCGAGGCGGGCATCACCGGCGGGCGCACGGTGTTTCCCGATGGCAGCCTGAACATCGCCTCCTGCTGGATGCGCATCACGCCATGGTCAGCGTTCTGCATGGCCACCGGGCTGACGGCGGCGTTCCGGGGCAGCGCGGCGTTCAACCCCGAGGGCATGGGATCCTGGGCGCGCGACAATGTGCGCGAGGTCGACATCGTGGTCGGCTGCTTCCTGATGATCCGCAAATCGCTGTGGGACAAGCTGGGCGGGTTCGATCTGAAATATTTCATGTATGGCGAAGAGGCCGACCTGTGCCTGCGCGCCCGGGCACTGGGCTATCGCCCCGCGATCACCCCAGAGGCGCAGATCATGCATCTGGTGGGCGCGGCCTCGGGCAAGCGCGCCGACAAGCTGCGCATGGTGGCCAAGGCGCGCGCAACGCTGATCCGCGATCACTGGCCAGCGTGGCTTCAACCCTTCGGGCTGGCGATGATGTGGCTCTGGGCGGCGCTGCGGCGGGTGGCTTCGGGGCTGCGCGGCGGGGCTGCGGCCGAGAAATGGCGCAGCGTCTGGGCCACGCGGGCCGACTGGCTGGCCGGCTACGCAAAGCCCGACCCATGAGAGACGCCCCGATGATCGACAAAGACGCCCATGCCCAGCAAGACGCCCCCGCCCAGAAAGACGCCCACGCCCGGCAAGACGCCCCCGCCCACAAGCTGCGCCTGAGCCGCCCCCAGCGGCTGTGGCGGCTGCTGAAAGCCAGCCTTGATCCGCGCGCCTGGGCGCATCTGATCAAGATGGTGAATTTCTACAATTACACCCATGTTGCGCCGCTGCGGCAGATCCGGCTGGGGGCAAACCCGTCGATCAGCCCGACGGCGGCGTTTTCCTATCCCGAACGCATCCGCATCGGCGCGCGGGTGCGCATCGGCTTTCGCTGCGTGATCTGGGCCGGGCCGGGCAAGGGCCGGGTCATCCTTGGCGATGATGTGCTGCTGGGCCCCGAGGTGATGATCACCGCCTCGGGCTATCGCTACAATGACGGCGCGCCGATCACCGATCAGGCCAGCGACGAGGCCGATGTGGTGATCGGCAATGATGTCTGGCTTGGCACCCGCGTCACCGTGCTGCCCGGTGCGCGCATCGGGGATGGCGCCATCATCGGCGCCCATTCGGTGGTGCGCGGCGACATCCCGGCCATGGCCATCGCGGTGGGCAGCCCGGCGCGGGTGGTCTCGCAACGGCAGATCCAAGGCGCTTCTATCAAGGACGATCCACAATGAAACGACCCTCCTGGCCTCTGGTGATGGCTCTGGTGCTGTGTGCGGCGCTGGCCGGCACCGCTTATGGCACGCTGAGCGGCTGGACCCACAGCGCCTATATCAAGCTGCGCCGCGAAACCCGGCTGGCCCTTGGTCTGGAAAAATTCTGGATGCGCCTGCCCGGCCCCGGATCGACGGGCACGCGCAGCCCCGTGGCCTGCCCCGATCCCGCCACCACCCGCGTACTGGTGACCGGCGGGCAATCGAACGCCGCCAACACCAACACCAAAGCCGCCAGCCTGCCTGCAGATGCAGAGGTCTACGCTTGGTTCAACGGCGCCTGCTGGCGCGGCGAGGATCCGATGCCCGGAGCCACCGGCAAGGGCGGCAGCCTGTGGCCCTCGCTGGGGGCCGCGCTCACGCAGGATCTGGGCCAGCCGGTGCTGTTCATCAACGGCGCGGTCGGCGGCTCGCAGGTGGGCGACTGGCTGGACCGGCGCTCGGGCTATCTCGATGCGCTGCTGGAACGGATCTCGGCGGCGCAGGCACAGGGCTACGCGCCAGAGCTGATCCTGTGGCATCAGGGGGAAAGCGATGCGAATGTGATGCCCGATACCGCCGAAGGCCGCGCCGCCATGCGCGCGCAGCTGGACGCGCTGAGCGCGCAGCTGCTGGCGGCGGCACCGTCGGCGCAGCTTTATATGTTTCAGGCCTCGAAATGCATCGGCCCGCGCCGCGCCGAAGGGGTCGAGGCGATGCGCGCGGTGCAGCGCGCCGTGGCCGAGGCCAGCCCGCGGATCATCGCCGGGCTGAACACCGACGACTTCGGCAATGATTACCGCTGGGACACCTGCCATTTCAACAGCCTTGGGCGCAGCGCCGTGGTCGGGGCGCTCACCGCACCGCTTCTGGATCTGCTGCGCGCGCCGACGCTCTCTGGCGACGCTGGGTGAAAGCCCCTAGAATGATCTTTGCCCCTGTCGCCGACCCGGCCCGCGACCAGACCGAGGACTGTCCCGCCATGTCCAGCGCCATGTCCAGATCCGCCCTGCCCGGACATCGCCCCGCCTTCTGCCATCCGGGCCGCCGCCACGTGCTGGGCGGCCTTGCGGCGATCTGCGCCGCCCCGCTGTCCGCCGCCCCATCCGGTCCGGTGATCGACGTTGCCGATGCCGACGCGCTGCTGGAGGCCGCCCAGAGCGCCACGCCCGGCACCACGCTGCGCCTTGCGCCGGGCCGCTATGGCGCGTTCAAGCCGCGCGGCGCCAAGGGCAGCGCCGGGCAGCCGATCACGCTGGTCTCTGCCGACCCGGCAAGCCCGGCCCGGCTGGGCTATATGCTGATGGATGAGTGCGCCCATGTGGTTCTGGACGGGCTTGTCTTCGATTATCACTTCGATGCCGCGCACAAGATGACCTTTCGCCCGTTCACGCTGCGGTCCTGCGAGAACGTGACCCTCACGGGGTGCCTGTTCGATGGCGATACCATGCGCTCGGACCCGGCGGACACTGCCTATCATGGCTATGGCTGGGCGCTGGGGCTGAGCCTGACGAGCGCGCGCGGCATCACCTTGCGCGACAGCGAAATCCGCGGCTTTGGCCGTGGGCTGGTGGTCGCCGATTGCCACGATCTGACCATCACCGGCAATGACCTGCACGACATGCGACTGGACGGGATGAATTTTGCCCGCGTCTCGGACATGCTGCTGGAAAACAACCATATCCATGATTTCCGCCGCGCGCCCGAAGACAAGGGCCATCCGGACATGATCCAGTTCTGGACCCGCCGCACCACCGCCCCCACCGAGCGCGTGACGATCCGGCGCAACCTGCTCAATTCCGGGCTGGGGCCGCTGACGCAGTCGATCTTCATGCGCAACGAAGAGGTCGATACCGGCGCCGCCGGGCGCGAGATGTTCTACCGCGACCTGCTGATCGAAGAGAACGTGATCATCAACGCCCATCTGCACGGCATCACCGTGGGGGAAACGCTGGGGCTGACGATCCGCAACAACACCCTGATCCACAATGCGCGCTCGGACGGGGCGGCGGATAATCCCGATCTTTACACCCCGCGCATCACCGTCAAGGAACGCTCGGAACAGGTCCGGATCCTGCGCAACCTTGCCTATCTGGTGCCCGGGCCCCAGCTCGCCGCCGGCTGGGAGATCGCCGATAACGTACCCATTCAAGACCGCCGCATGGGCCTGTCCACCCATTACGACAAGCTGTTCGTGAACGCCCGGGGTGGCAATCCGCAGGATCTGGCGTCCTTCCGCTACCGGCAGGACGGCCCCTTGGCCGGGGCCGGGCTGGGCGCGAGCTGGCTGGACACAGCGGGATGACCTCATGGCCATGAGTGAAACGTCTCCCAGAGCCATGCAGCCCCTGCCCGCCCCCGCCGATGACAGCGCCAGCGCCGTCCCGGGCGCGCGCCTGAGCCGTGTCGCCGTGGCTTATCTGCTGTGCATCATGCTGCCGGTGTTCTTCAAGCTGGGGCCGCTGGGCATGGGCAACCTGCGGCTGCTGCTGATCGTGATCGTCGTGCCTCTGCTGGTGCGGCTGTATCTGGGGCATTTCGGCAAGCTCGTGCTGCCGGACCTGCTGTTCCCGCTCTTCATCCTGTGGACGATGCTGTCGCTGATCCGCAACAACCCGGAGATGGCGATCGAAAACACCGGCTCGACGGGGATCGAGTTTCTGGGAGGCTATCTGTGCGGGCGCGCCTATGTGCGCACGTCGGGCCAGTTCCTGCAACTGTGTCGCTGGCTGGCGCTGATCGTGTGCCTGCTGATGCCCGTCGCGTTTATCGAGGCCGCCACCGGCCGGCTGCTGCTGGGCGAGATACTGTCGAAACTGCCCGGCCTCGGGTCCGAGACACGGAACGTCGGCGGCACCCGGCTGGGGCTTGACCGGGTGCAGACGGTCTTTGCCCATCCGATCCATTTCGGCCTGTTCTGTTCGGTCGCCGTGTCGATGGTCTTTGTCGCGATGAAGGGCCAGATGGCCCCGCCGCTGCGCTTTCTGGTGGCGGCGCTGATGATCATCACCGGCTGTCTGGCCCTGTCCAGCGGCGCGCTGCTGGCGATGGCCCTGCTGATCGCTCTGGTGACCTGGGCGTGGATCTTTCAGCGCCTGAGCTGGAAATGGTGGCTGCTGCTGGGGATGATGGCACTGGCCTATGTGGCGATCGACCTGCTGTCGAACCGCTCGCCCATGCGGGTGTTCCTGAGCTATGCCACCATGTCGGCGCATACCGCCTACTGGCGCGCCATCATCTTCGAATGGGGCATGATCAACGTCTGGGAAAACCCGTTGCTGGGGCTGGGATTCAACGACTGGAAACGCCCGATCTACATGATCTCGGGCAGCATGGACAATTTCTGGCTGGTCATCGCCGTGCGCTACGGCATCCCGGCGTTCCTGTGTCTGGCCCTTGGCGTCTTCGTGCCGCTGCTGCGGATCATCTTCCGCGATTTCCGCGCCGACCCGAGTCTGGGGCAGCTGCGCCTGGCCTGGGTGCTGACCTTTGTCTGCCTCAGCTTCACCTTGTCGACCGTACATATCTGGGGAAACATCTTTTCCTTCGTCTTCTTCATGTTCGGGGCCGGGATGTGGATGGCCCGGACCGAGGTGCAGGTCCCAGGCTCTGATCAGGGCGCCGTTCCAGAGCCGGGCCCCGGGCAACCCGCCGATGACACCGCCGCCCCCCGCTCTGGCCAGACGCCGGGCACCCGCGACCGGCGTGCGCCGCCCCGCTACACGCGGTTTGCCCCCAATCATGCGACACAGCGCCGGAGACCGCCGGTTTAGACGGTTCTATCCCCTCTCATGCGGTTTTGCGGTGGAGCCCCCGCGCCGGGCCGATTAACACACGGACAAACATGACGGATCGGAACACGGATCACGGCATCGGGAAAATCGGGGGCCGCCACAGCATCGCCCCGCACATCGATTTGCACCCCCTTTGACCTGACCGTATTTCCTCAAGGACTTTGGAATGCCCCATCAGACCCACGCCCTGACCTTTGACGTGGCCATCGCCACTCGCAACCGTCCCGATGCACTGGCGCTGACGATCCCGCTGCTGCTGGGACAATCGCGGCGGCCCGAAAAGCTGATCGTCATCGACAGTTCGGACGATCACGCCCCGGTGGCGCAGGTGGTGGCAGAGACCACCGCCGGGCAGGACATCGAGGTGATCGTCGAGCATACCGAAAAGGGGCTGACCCGCCAACGCAACCGCGCCCTGAGCCACGTGAGCGCCGACGTGGTGTTCTTTCCCGACGATGACACGCTGTTCTTTCCCGGCACCAGCGCCGCCATCATGGACATCTACGAGCGCGACACCGAGCGTAAGGTCGCCGCGGTCAACCCGGCGGTGTCGCTGGTCCCGCCCGAGGGCGCGCTGGACGGCGCCGCCTATGCCATGTCGCAGGCCCATACCCGAGAGGCGCGCACCGTCGGCTGGCGCACCCGGCTGGGCCGGATGCTGCCCGACATCAACCCGCGCTTTGTCATCGGTCGCATTCTGGTGGATCGCGCCCCCGACCTGCCATGGATGGCAGAGCTGGACGCCACCCATGTGGAATGGATGACCGGCTTTCGCATGACCTTTCGCACCGAGGCGCTGCGCGCCGCCGGGTTCGAGCCGGTGTTCGGCGGCTATTCCCTGTTCGAGGATACCGACGCGTCCTGGGCGGTGACCGATTTCGGCTGCGTGCTGGGCACCCGCCGCGGGCAGGTCTATCACCACCGCTTTCCCTCGGGGCGCGCCGATCGCTACGGGCTGGGGGCGATGGGGCTGGCCAATCTTGCCTATCTAATGGCCAAGCACAGCGCCGATCGCGGCCTGACAGCGGCGCAGCGCCGCGAGGCCCTGCGCAAGACCCGCAGCTACGCCCGGCTGCGGATGCTTGCGGCCCGGATCCGGGCCATGCGCGGCGACAGCGGCGCCGCCGAGGATCTGCGCGGCATGAAGGCCGCCTGGTCCGCGATCAACCGGCTTTTCGCCGCGCCGCGCCCCGATCTCGCGCGCACCTATCTGGACATCAAGCACGAGATCGGAATCGACTGATGCACGTAGCAGCACAGGATATTGCGCCCGGCATGGACGCTCTTCACACCGACAGGACCTTGCTCATCAAGGCCAAGGGCGGGCTTGGCAACCGCATGCTTTCGGCGATCTGCGGGCTGCTGTTCGCAGACCTGACGGGCCGGCGCCCGGTGATCGACTGGCGCGACGGCAGCTACGCCCCAGAGGGCGAAAACGCCTATCCGCTGCTGTTCGACGCCCCCGCCGACATGGCCGCGCCCGATGCGTTCGACGACTGGCAGGGCGCCGTGTCGCCCGCCACATGGCAAGGCAGCCTTGATGTGCCCGCCGCCCGCATGGTGCATCGCCACGACCCCTCGGCCCATTCCAGCGCTCGGATCTACCGGCGGTTCTGCACCGACCTGTCGCGGCTGGACGCCCCCGAGGCGCTGGCGGTGTTCTGGTGCTACCTGCCGAAATTCGCCCGCCTCGCCCCGCATCTGCGGCGCGATCCGCGCTTTGCCGGGCGCACGCGCAACGCCATCATCGAAGACTACCTTGGCCGCTATTTCACCCCCAATGCCCGGGTGCGCGCCGCAGTTGAATCCGAGATCGCCGCCATGGGCCGGCCGCACCTTGGCGTGCATGTGCGCTACACCGACCGCAAGGTGCCGGTCCACCGCATCGAGGCCGCGCTGGACCGCAAGCTGAAGGATCAGCCGGATGCGGCGATCTTTCTGGCCACCGACAGCGCCGAGATCGAAAAACGCTTCGCCCAACGCTATGGCGAGCGGATGCACAGCACCGATAAATATCTGGCCGCCGATGGCGCGCGCCTGCACGAGATGTTCAGCGGCCCCGATGGCGTCACCAAACAGACCGAGGCGGAAAACGCGCTGATCGACATCCTGCTGCTGTCGCGCTCTGCCCATCTGGTGTGCTCGCGCCATTCCACCTTTGCCGAAACCGCGATCCTGTACGGCGCCATGAGCGGGCGCAACATGGGCCGGGTGACCGACATCGACCGCCTGAACGCCAAGGTCGTGGTCAAGCGCATCGTGCAGGATTACCTGTGAGGCCCGTCCGATGACCCAGCCCCCCGCCAGCCCGGCCCTGAACAAGGTCCTGCGCGGCAACCTGTGTTCGGGCTGCGGTGCCTGTGCCGCGCTGGCCCCAAAGGCGGTGGCGATGCGTATGACCCCGCCCGGCTTCCTGCGCCCGGACCAGAGCGCCCCGCTGCCCGCCGATGCCGAGGCCGCCATCGCCGCCGCCTGCCCCGGCCTTGGCCAGACGGTCGAGGCCGGCACGCGCCGCGACGATGCGCTCTGGGGCCCATGGATCGAGATGCACATGGGCCATGCCAGCGATCCCGCGCTGCGCCATGCCGGCGCCTCGGGCGGGGCGCTGTCGGGGCTGCTGGCGCATCTGCTGGCCAGCGGCGCCGTGGACGCGGTGATCGAAACCGCCGCATCCGATCAGGTGCCGGTGGCCAATGACACCGTTCTGGCCCGCAGCCGCGACGACATCCGCGCCGCCGCCGGGTCGCGCTATGCGCCGTCCGCGCCGCTGGCGGCGCTGCCCGATGCGCTGGCAGATCACCGCGCCAGCGGGCGCCGCTTTGCCTTTGTCGGCAAACCCTGCGATGTCGCGGCCCTGCGCGCGATGCAGGCTCGCGATCCCGAATTGCGCGCCGCCATCCCGGTGCTGCTGTCGTTCTTTTGCGCCGGGGTTCCGTCGCAGGACGGCGCGCGCGCCCTGCTGGCCGCGCTGGACGCCCCCGAGGACCGGGTGCGCAGCTTTCGCTATCGCGGCAACGGCTGGCCGGGCCAAGCCACGGCGCAGCTCGACGACGGCAGCACCCGCTCCATGAGCTACCATGACAGCTGGGGCGGCATCCTGTCCAAACACGTACAGCACCGCTGCAAGGTCTGCGCCGATGGCACCGGCACCGCCGCCGACATCGCCTGCGCCGATGCGTGGGAGGCGGATGCGGACGGCTATCCGCTGTTCTCCGAAGCGCCGGGACAAAGCCTGATCGTGGTGCGCAGCGACACCGGGCAGCGCCTGTTGAGCGAGGCCATTGCTGCCGGGGCCATCGCCGCCGCGCCCTTCGATGCGACGACGCTGGCCGCGATCCAGCCCGGCCAGCGCGAACGGCGCCGGGCGCTGGCGGCGCGGCTGGCAGCGCTGATGCTGGCCGGACGCCCAGCCCCCCGCTACCGGGGGCTGCGCCTTGTCGCGGCGGCGCGGCAGAACCCGCTGCGCCGGAACGCCAAGAATTTCCTCGGGATGCTGCGCCGTGCCCTGCGCGCGCGCGTGTCCTAGCGGCCCAACCAAAAGGCCGGACAACAGGCCAAGACAAGGAACGCCCATGGCCCCTCTGCGCATCACGCTCATCATGCATTCGACCCGTTCCGACAATCTTGGGGTCGGGGCCCTGACCGTGGCCGAGGTCGATATCCTGCGCCGCCTCGCGAGCGAGGCCGGGCGCACGGCCCAGATCACCATCGTCGACTTCAAGGATGCACGCACCCCCTATGTGACGGGCGATGACATCCGCATCGTCGATCTTGACCGCCGCTTCATGACCCGGCCTAGCGGCTATCTTGCGCTGGCGCGGGCGTCGGACATGGTGGTCGATATCGGCGCCGGGGACAGCTTTGCCGACATCTACGGCAGCGCGCGGCTGAAAAAGATGCTGCTGCTCAAGGCGCTGACCCATCTGGCGGGCACGCCGCTGGTGCTGGCGCCGCAAACCATCGGGCCCTTCACCGGCGGCTGGACAACGCGCGCGGCGCTGGCCTCGATCCGGCGCTCGGCGGTGGTGGCGACGCGCGATGCGCTGTCGACGCAGGCGCTGCGCGACATGGGCTTGGCCGGCGAGGCCATCGAGGCCTCGGACGTGGCGCTGCGCCTGCCCTACACACCCCCCGCCCCCCGCCCCGAGGGCGCGCCGCTGCGGGTCGGGCTGAACGTGTCGGGGTTGCTGATGGCCGGGGGCTATGCCGGGGGCGACAAGCTGGGCGGGGGCGATTACCCCGATCTGATCCGCCGCCTGATCCGCCATTTCACCCAGACCCTGCCCGGCATCGAGCTGCACCTCGTGCCCCATGTCATCGTCGCCGAAGGCCCGATGCAGGTCGAAGACGACCAGCGCGCCAGCGCCGCCCTTGCGGGGGAATTTCCCGATGTGGTGCTGGCCCCCGCCTTTGCCTCGCCCTCCGAGGCGAAAAGCTACATCGCGGGGATGGATTTCTTTGCCGGGGCGCGGATGCACGCCTGCATCGCCGCGTTTTCCTCGGGGGTGCCGGTGGTGCCCATGGCCTATAGCCGCAAGTTCGCCGGGCTGTTCGGCACGCTGGGCTATGACCGCACGGTGGATTGCACCGGCAGCAGCGCCGATGCGGTGTTTGCCGCCGTCACCCAAGGCTGGGATGCCCGCGAGACCCTTGCGCAAGACGTGGCCACGGCGCTGCCGCGCGGGCTGGCCCGGCTGGACGGCTACGAGACCGCCCTGCGCGCCCTGATCGCCCGGATTCCGGCGCGATGACGCCAACCGCCGCGATCATCATCCCCCACCACGCCGACCTCGTGCGGCTGGAGCGCTGCCTTGCGGCGCTGGCCCCCCAGCTTGGCCCCGAGATCGAGGCGGTGGTGGTGGACAACGCGCCGGCAGAGCCGCTGCCCGAGGCGCTGAGGACGCGCTTTGCCGCCCTGCGCTTTGTGGTCGAACCTGCCGCGGGGGCGGCCCATGCCCGCAATCGCGGCGTCGCCGAAACCAGCGCGCCGCTGCTGGTGTTTCTGGATTGCGACTGCCTGCCCGATCCGGGCTGGCTGCAGCGCGCCCTTGACGCGGCGCGCGCCCATCCCGGCGCGCTGGTCGGCGGGCGGGTGTCGGTCTTTGACGAAACCCCGCCGCCGCGCTCGGGGGCCGAAGCCTTCGAGGCGGTCTTTGCCTTCGACAACCGCGCCTACATCGAACGCAAGGGGTTTTCGGTGACCGCCAATCTGCTCGCCCCGCGCGCGGTCTTTGAGCGCGTGGGTGGGTTCAGGCCTGGCCTGTCCGAGGATCTGGACTGGTGCCGCAGGGCTACGGCGGCGGGCGCGCCGCTGGTCTATGACGATGGGCTGCATGTGGCGCATCCCTCCCGGTCGGACTGGCCAGCGCTGGCGCGCAAATGGCGCCGGCTGACCGACGAGGCCTGGGGATTGCAGGGGCGCGGCCTGCGGGCCCGCAGCCTTTGGGCGCTGCGCGCGCTGGCGATGCCGCTGTCGGCGCTGGCCCATCTGCCAAAGGTCTTGCGATCCTCCCGCCTGCGCAGCCCCCGCGAAAAGGCCCGCGCCACGGCGACCCTGTTCAGATTGCGAATCGCACGGGGGGTCTGGATGCTGGTCCAGGCAGGCAAGCCTGTCCGAAATCGGGAAAAGCCCTGCTAAAAATCCGAAGATCGACGGTCCCCCCGATGAACTGCTCGAATTTGACGCAGATCCGATCAATACCCTGGCGGTATCGGCGAGTTCACACCGAAATTTGAAAATTCCGAGGCCGGCGTCAACAAACGCTGGCCTGAGGGATCGTGACCTGTGCTAGGTTGGTCGCTGTAACCAGTACCGCCTGACGTCGTTCAGGCATTTTTTTGAGAGTTCGACCCTTATGAAGACAGGTCTTATTGCAATTGCGGCCGCAGCCGCGATCGCGGCTGGCAGCGCGCAGGCACTGACAACGCTTGATTTTGCAAACTACACCGCGACCGGTGGCGGCAGTGTCAGCAACTACGGGCAATTCGCCAACGTGACATTCAATTGGGCAGACATCCCTTACACCGGGTATGTCACGATCACCTCCGACAGCGCGTTCAGCCTGTATCTTTCGGATTATTCCGGTGGCACCAATACAGATGAACTGTCCGGATATGTTCTGATCAACCAGACCACATCGACCCGTCTGACCAACGACGTCACCTGGTGCGGCAAGACACGGACCGCTGAAGCCATCCGCGGCAGCTGTAACCTGATCTCCAACGATGCGAGCATTCCCTACGAAAAGATCATGCCCGACACGGTTACCGCCGCTTATAATTTGAGCGCCGGCAGCTACCTTCTGGGCGTCTACGACGGCAACGATCCCGAAGGCTCGGTGTCGTTCCAGGCCAGTGAAATCGGGTATCAGGAAATCATCTCGCCGGTGCCGCTGCCCGCAGGTGGCATGCTGCTGCTCGGCGCGCTTGGCGGCATGGCCGCGCGTCGCCGGTTCCGCAAGGCCGCCTGAACCTCTCAGCGCGCATCGCACCCGGATACAGGAAAGGGGCCATTCGGCCCCTTTTTCATGCGTTGCGGTTTTCATGGGATGCCGCCCCGCAGAGGACTAAGCACAGCGCCTCAGGGGTAATCGTTGTACCCGTATTCTTCCTCGGGGTAATTGCACTTGTTAAGAACAACACCTAAAACATTGGTATAAGATGCAATTTCGCGTTCAGACGCATCTATTTCCTTGATCGTCGTGTGTTCCGCCGCCGCGACAAGGATGACGCAATCCACATGCTGCAGAAAGCTGATGGTGTCGTCTGCGACCTGCAACGGCGGCGTATCAAACAGCATGAGCGTCGGCGCATAGGTTTTCTCGATCCTGTCCAGCGCCTCTGCGCAACGCGGCGATTGCAGCAGGTCCGACGGGTTCTGGCGCGGCCCGTCACTGCTCGCCACGGCAAAGCGGTCATTCAGCCGACAGGCGTTGGCCGACAGATCCGCGTCGCCGCGCAGCACCGCGCAGACATCCTGAGGCTGTTTCAGCCCGATCTTGCTCGCCAGGCTCGGTCGGCGCAGGTCCGCTTCGATCAGGATCGCCGAGACATCTTCGCGCCGGGTCATGCTGAACCCAAGATTGAGCGCCGTGGTGCTCTTGCCGCAGCCAGCCGTCGGCGAGGTGATCGCCAGCCGTTTCCAGCCATTGGCCCGCATCAGTTTCAAAACCCGCGTGCGCAGCACATCAAAGGCGGCAAAATCGCCTGTCTTGAGTTTGCTTTCGCCGCCGCAAAGCCGCATGCGCTCCATCAGTGCGCGGTCCGGCGTATGGCGGGGCAGCGCCTCCCAGAAAGCGGCGCCGGCCGGCTGGCGGCGGGATATGACGGGGGGCGACGCATTGCGCGAAGCGCGCGCCTTGGCAATCGCGGCCTGGATACGTTCCATGCGGGCTCCTTCAGGATTGCGGTGCGCCAAGCGCGTTGCGGGCACGGGCGATGGCCATCTCGACCGCCTCGCCAAGCGGCATGATCTGGCTGTCGACCAACCATAGCCCGCCGCCCAGCAGCAGCACGCCCGCCATGACGGCCCCCACAAGCAGCTTGCGACGCTTGCGATGATTGCGGAGTTGATCAGCGGTATGGATGTAGGGCACCGTCGCCAAGGCCTCGATGCCAAGTTTCGCAGTGATCTCGGACGGGCGCCGCACGGTGCTGTTCAACAGCTCGATCACTGCGATCAGCCCCATTCCCAGCAGCAGCCCGCCCGCCACGCCGCCTGCGGCCAGAACCTTTCGGTTCGGGCTCATCGGGTTGCGCGGAGCGATGGCCGGCTCGACAAGACTGATGCGCTGCCCCTTGGACAGAGCCTCGATCATGTCGCCGGTTTCGGCCCGCGACTGGTTTGACACCGCCCGGTTGTACTGGGCCTGCAGGTTGTCATAGTCGCGCTGCATCGCGTCGAAGGTGATGGAATTTCCCGGGGTGCGACCGATGGTGTCGGCCAAATCGTCCATCCGGGCTTCAAGCTCTTGGCGGCGGCTCTGGATATCGGCCAACTGGCTTTCGATATCGGCGAGCTGGATCTCGAACGGGCTGGGCGGGGCGGCGCCTTCCGGGGCATTTTCGCCCACCCGGTCGGCCGCGGCCTGCTGTTCCGCTACCGTTTTTTCCAGCGCCGCGATCCGCGCCTGCATCAGTTCAAGCCGTGGGTTGGTTTCGGCCAGAACCACCCGCGCACTGGCATAATCGCGCCGCAGCTGCGCGAGCTGCTGCATTTCGGCGCTAGCCGCCCCGCCGATTTCGGCGACCGGCACGCTGCCGGTGTTCTCGAACAGCTCGACCAGACGGGCGCGGCGATCCTCGAGATTTTGCTCGTCGCGGCCGAGCTGTATCAGCCGTTCCTGCAAGCCGGCCTGCTGCGAGCGGCGGAAATCCAGACTGTCGGGCAAGGCATCAAGGTTTTGCTCCTGAAACGACAGCATCCGCGCCGACAGGCTCGAAATCTCCTGCTCCAGCCGGTCGACTTCCTGGGTGAAGAATTCCAGCGTCTGTCCGGACACGGTGGTCCGCATCCGCACGTTCTCGCTCAGGATCAGCGTGACGATCTCATTGGTGACCCGCGCCACCCGTTGGGCATCGGAATCGCGAAAGCTGACATTGACCAGCATGGCGTTGCGCCCGCCCCCGGTCAGCCCGATCGAAATCCTGTCGCGCAGATCTGCAACCTTTGCCGAAGCGGGAAGCTGCGCGTCCTCTCCGGTGTAGATGGCCATCCGGTTGGCAAGCTCTAGCAGCACTTCGCGGGTCAGGATGCGCTGTTCGATGATCGAGATCTGCTCGCCAGCCGAGGTGCGCACCGTCGAGGCCGCAAGATCGTCGGGGATCTGCTCGGCCTCGACAATCAGCCGGGCGCTGGATCCATAAACCGGTGGAAGCGTTATCGCGAAATACAGCCCCAGCGAGGCCCCGAGCAAGACAAACAAAACCAGCCAGTGCAAGCGCCGTACAAAGCGGCGCAAATAGAAACTCAGGTCCATCAGTCCGCCCACTTCTCGCCGTCACGCCGCGCCGCGCCGGATTCGACCAGCGGCTGCGGCGGCAGGGTTTCCCCGCCAAAGAACATGTCATCGTCCAAAATCGTTTGCACGTTGTCACGGGTGACCGCATTCACCCCATCCGTAAAGGCATAAAGCAGCGCCATTTCAGATAGTTGATTGACCAGTCGCGGCACACCTTGGGTGACCTTGGCGATCAGGTCGATTGCCGCGTCATCAAACAGCGCGGCCTCGCCCCCAGCCAGCTCGGCGCGGTGGCGAATGTAGGCGCGCACCTCGTCGGGCGGCATCGGGCCAAGATGGGCCGACGCCACCACCCGCTGGGCGAATTGCGTCATGTCGGGGCGGCGCACCATGTCGCGCAGCTCGGGCTGACCGGCGAGGATCAACTGCAACAGCTCGTCCGGCCCGGAATTGATGTTGGTCAGCATCCGCAACTCTTCGAGCGCCTCGCGGCTGAGGTTTTGCGCTTCGTCGAAAATCAGCACCACCCGGCGCCCGGCAGCGTATTCAGCGATCAGGAAGCTTTGCAGCCGATCAAACTGGGTGACGTAGCCTTCGCCCTCTCCGAGCGCCAGCCCGAGCGCCTGCAGCACCCATTGCAGCAGCTCCCCGCGGCTGCCATGGGCATTGCTCACAAGGCCGATGGTCAGATCCGCTCCCGCCGTTTCGATCAGATGGCGCAGCAAGGTGGTCTTTCCCGCGCCCACATCGCCGGTGATCAGCGTCACCGGCGCACAGGTCATCACCCCGTATTCCAGCATCGCCCAGGCGCGGCGGTGCGCCGGTGACCAGTACATGCAGCCCGGATCTGGCGCCAACGAAAAAGGCCGGGTCTTCAGGCTGAAATGCTGAAGATAATGCTGCAAATCGCTCATCACGTCACCTGAGGTTCGGACGCACCATGATCAGCCCGTCCGCGAAGGTTTGCGGCGGGCGTGATGCCTCGCGGCGTCTTCTTAGCGGGTGGTCATCACCGAGGCAACGCGACACCCGTACTCATCACGAACCAGAGCCATCTTTGTCTCTTGGTCGCGAAATCGTTATGCCACAATGTACTGTCGTGCAGGCATTTTCTGACAGATCCGCCTAGAAAATAGCCTGTGGTGGCCTAGGCTTGGCTCGACACACCTGCGATAACTCCTGTAAATCACATTGCGGACGGCAGAAGACAAAGCCCCGCTCTTCTCCGACACTTTAGTCCGTCGCCCATTCTTTGGGGCCCATATTTCAAGATTGCTCATGACCAAAATAGTTCGCCTGATCCCAGTTCTTGGCTTGTCCATGCTCCTGCTTGCAGGTTGCCAGAGCGAAGAGGAAAAGGCCGAAGAGTTTTACCAATCCGCCCTGACCTATCTTGAACAGCAAGATGTCGAGCGCTCGCTGATCGAGCTGCGCAACGTCTTCATCCATGATGGTCATCATAAAGACGCCCGCATGCTTTATGCCCGGCTGCAACAGGAGCGGGGCAACACCACCGAGGCCTATGGTCAGTATCTGCGCCTGATCGAACAATACCCCGACATCGTCGAAGCGCGCGAGGCGCTGGCCGGCATGGCTCTGGAGCGGCGCAACTGGGACGAGGCCACGCGCCACGGCGAAGCCGCCATCGCGCTTGATCCCACCCGCATCGGCACCCGCGCCATTGCCACCGCGCTGCAGTACCGCAGCGCCACGCTGGCGCGCGACCCCGAAGCGCAGGCCACTGCCGTGTCCGCTGCCAAGGCCGTGCTGGATGAAGACCCCTCTCAGTCGGCAGCCCGCCGGGTGGTGATCGACGCGCTGCTGATGGAAAACGACGCCGAGGCGGCGCTGACACAGGTCGACAAGGTGCTGGAATACACCCCAAATTCCGGCGAATTCAACATGTTGCGCGGCCAGCTTCTGGCGCAACTGAACCGCGCCGAGGCCTTGGGGGACCAGCTGCGCAAGCTCTACGAGCTGTTCCCCGAAAACGAGGCGATCCGCGCCGACCTGATCCGCTGGTATCTCAACACGCAGGATTTCGACGGGGCCGAAGGCTTTTTGCGCTCGGAAGCGGGCGCGCCAGACGAGGATACCACCGGCAATCTGACCGTGGTCGACCTGCTGCGCCGCACCCAAGGCCCCGAGGCCGCCGCCGCCGAACTGGACAGGCTGATCGAGGCTGCGGGCGAGAGCGCCCCGGCAGATCTGTACCGCGCCATGCGCGCCTCGATTGACTTTGACAGTGGCAGCCGCGACAGCGCCATCGCCGCCATTCGCGCGGTGCTGGACGGGGCCGAGGCCAATGACCAGACCCACCGCATCCGCATCATTCTGGCACGGATGCTGGCCGTCACCGGCAACCCCGTCGGCGCGCGCGAGCAGGTTGAACAGGTGCTTGGCGAAGATCACGGCAACGTCGATGCCCTGAAAATGCGCGCCGCATGGCTGGTGGCCGATGACCGCCCGGGCGATGCGGTGATCGATCTGCGCACCGCATTGGATCAGGCCCCGCGCGACAGTTCGATCCTGATGCTGATGGCCGATGCCTTTTTGCGCGACGGGTCCGAGGCGCTGGCACAGGAACGCCTGTCGATGGCGGTGCAGGTCTCGGAAAACGGCGCGCAGGAATCCGTGACCTATGCGCGCTTCCTGATCGCGCGCAACCGGCTGCAACAGGCCGAAACCGTGCTGACCAGCGCCCGCCAGCGCGCCCCGCAGAACATCGAGGTGCTGCGCCTGCTGGGCGATATCTATCTGCGACAGCAAAAATGGCCGCAGGCGCAAGGCGTGATCGACGCGCTGCGCGACATTGCCACGCCGCAGGCGGTCGAGCTGTCCCGCGTCTATCAAAGCGGCATCCTTCTGGGGCAGAACCGCATCGACGAGGGGCTCGATTATCTGCGCGCCCAGATCGATGCCGAGAATGGCGGCAATCTTGGCGCGGTGATCCAGCTGGTGCGCACGCAGGTCATCACCGGGCGTTTCGACGAAGCCCTCGGCTTCATCGACGCGGAACTGGCCAAAACCCCCGACAGCATCCCGCTGCAGCTGCTGAACGCCAATATCTTCGCCTTGCAGGGCGATCTGACCCGGGCCGAAACCATCTACCGCGATCTGCTGTCGCGCCAGCCCGACATCGAACCGGCGATCCTGCAATTGCAGGCGCTGCTGCGCGCCACCGACCGCAGCGCCGAAGCCGAGACGCTGGTCACGGACAGCATCAAGGTGCTGCCCGGCTCGCGCCGCCTGCGGCTTCTCGAGGCACATCGTCTTGAACAAACCGAACAGTATGAGAAGGCGATCGCGCTTTACGAACAGCTTTACGAAGAACAAAGCTCGGATGTGGTGGTTGCCAACAACCTCGCCTCGATGCTGTCGAACTACCGCGACACCCCCGAGGATCTGGACCGCGCCTATGCCATCGCCCGGCGGCTGACCGGCACCCAAGTGCCGGCGTTTCGCGACACGCTGGGCTGGATCCTGTTCCTGCGCGGCGATACCGAAGCGGGCCTAGAACATCTGCAACCGGCCGCAGAGGCCATGCCCGAAGAAGCCAGCGTCATCGCTCATCTTGGGGTCGCGCTGGCCGCCGCCGGGCGCACCGACGACGCGCGGGATAGCTTGCAACGCGCGCTGGACATGGCCAAAGACACCGACGCCGTGTGGAAGACCCGCGCGATGGAGGCGCTGCAACAGCTCTAGGCCCCCCGCCCTGCTCTGCCCCTGTCCGTGCCCGCTGCCCTGTGGCACAGCGGGCACGGGCAGAAGGCCTGACATATTGACCTCATCGGCAGGACACTCATTCTGCTTTAGTCTCGCGCCCAAGCCACTCGAACAAGAAAGTTTTCCAGATGCCGATAGTTCGCGCCCTGATCGTACTGAGCCTTTCGGTGCTGGCGCTGGCCGCCCCGGCCAAGGCCCAGCAGGACAATTACGCCATCCGCCCCGGCGACACGCTGCGCGTCGAGGTGCTTGAAGACGAAAGCCTGAACCGCAACCTGCTGGTGCTGCCGGACGGGCGCGTGTCGGTGCCGATGGCCGGATCGATCCCCGCCGCCGGGCGGACCGTCACCCAGGTGCAGCGCAGCATCGCCGCCGCGCTGGCCGACAGCTTTGCCCTGGCGCCCACCGTCTATGTCGGCATCAACGCGCTGGCCGAGACCTCCGAACAAGGCTTCGAACCGCTGACTGTCTATGTGCTTGGCGAGGCGAACGCCCCCGGCCTGATCGCAATCAGGCCCGAGACAACGGTGCTGCAACTGTTCGCGCAGGCCGGCGGGTTCACCAACTTTGCCGCGCTCAAGCGCATCCAGCTGCGCCGCACCGATCCCGCCACCGGGACCGAAACCATCTACAAGCTGAATTACAAGGACATTCAGGCCGGGCGCAGCCCCAACGGGCTGGTGCGTCTGGTCGATGGCGACGTGATCGTGGTGCCCCAACGCCGCCTGTTCGAATAGGCCCTTGGCATGAAACACCCGCGTCTTTGGCGAAACGCGACAGCGCTTGCCGCCCTGTCGCTGGCCTTTGGGCTGCCGCTGGCCGCGCAGGACGCGGGCGGCGTGTTGATGCAATTTACCCTGTCGCAGCGTCTGCAAAGCCTGACCAACCCCGATCTGAACCCAGGCGAAGAAGACCAAAGCGCCTTCAGCAGCAACACCAACCTCGGGTTCAGCCTGTCCAGCGCCACCCGCACCGACGAGCTGACCCTGACGCTGGGGGGCAGCCTGCGCCATGTCGAAGCCCCGGATGCCGAGGATGATGTGTCCTTCGGCCTCAAATCGCCCTCGGCCAGCCTGAGCTATGCCCGCAGCGTCGGCACCAACAGCCTGAGCGCCGGGATCAGCCTTGCGGAATCGGATATCTCGTACCTGCAATCGGTGAGCGAAACCGACGACATCGACAACACTGACGACACCGACAGCCCGGTCATCGACATCTACGACGACTACAGCTTCGGCACCCGAACCCGGCTTGGCGCCCACGCCGGGCTGAGCTTTGGCGTGGGCGGGCCGACCGAGCTGGGGGTCTCTGTCAACGCCCGCTCCATCCGCTATTCCGACGCCGGGTCCAGCTATGACGACAGCGACAGCTACGGGCTGCGCGGCAGCTGGTCGCTGGCGCTGACCCCCGCTGTCACGCTGTCGGGCGGGCTGGGCTACAGCCAGTTCAAGGAAGACGGCAGCGCCGCGCGCGACACCTGGTCGCTGTCCAGCGCGCTGGCCTCGCAGCAGGCACATGGCACGCTGAGCGGCACATTCGGCGTGACCCGGATCGAGGAAGGCACCCGCAGCTCGGTGGGTCTGGGCTGGTCGCAGGCCCTGCCGCAAGGCGCGCTGGAGGTCACTCTTGGCCTCACCCGTCCCACCAGCGGCAACATCGGCCTGACCGGGGGGCTGTCATGGTCCCGGGATCTGCCGAACAGCCGCATCGAAACCTCGCTGCGCCATGGGTTCGCGGCCAACAGCGACGATGAGGAAACCCGCTTTACCAATGCCTCGGCCTCGCTGTCCCGCCAGCTGACGCCGCTGACAGATCTGACTCTTGGGATCGGCTATGTGCGCAACGTGGTCGAGGACAGCGACAGCACCACCAGCCAGGGCAGCTTTGATGCCGGCATCAGCCATGCTCTGGATCAGGACTGGACCCTTGGCGCTGGCTACCGCCACACCCACCGCCGCGAGGACGACGAGGACTGGGCGCAATCCGACAGCCTGTATCTCAGCATCGGCCGGGCGTTCTCGGTGCGCTACTGACCGACAAGCGCGCAGAGGCGCCCACCCCGCGAGACCGTGACCCAAGTTGCGGCGCACAGGGCGTTTGCCCCCTCGCACCAGAGGGCGCAAGCGGCTAAACTCCCCTGAAATCCGGCCTGTATCGGCTGACCCACGCCCGACACCATCCCCTTTTCGAGACGACAGAGGTTTTGCCGTGCCCAGCTCTGCCACCACCTTCGGGGCCTTGCCCGCCCGAGGCCTCAACCCTGCCGGGCTTGCCACCTTTGCCTTGCTTGTCATCGCGTCGCTGCCGGTGTTCTGGCTGGGCTTTCAATCGCTGGCCTCGGCCTGGTCGACGCCGGAATACAGCCACGGGCCGCTGATCCCGCTGATTTCGCTGTACCTGTTCCTGCGCGAATTGCGCCACGCGCCGCCGCGTGACGCGGCGGCGCCGGTGACACGCTGGCCGGGGCTTGTGGTGATCGCGCTGGGGCTGGGCATCGGCATTCTTGGCAATCTGGTGCGCATCCCCGACGTGGTGACCTATGGCTTCATCCTCTGGGTGGGCGGACTGGTGCTGACGGTGATGGGCTGGCAGCGCGGGCGCAAGCACCAGCTGCCGGTGCTGCATCTGGTGTTCATGCTGCCGCTGCCGCAGTTCCTGTACTGGCACATGACCATCGCGCTGCAGCTGATCAGCTCTGAACTGGGGGTGTGGTTCATTCGCCTTGCCCAGATCCCGGTGTTCCTTGAGGGCAACGTGATCGACCTTGGGGTCTACAAGCTACAGGTGGCCGAGGCCTGTTCCGGGCTGCGCTACCTGTTCCCGATCCTGAGCTTCAGCTACCTGACGGCGATCCTGTATCGCGGCCCGTTCTGGCACAAGGCGCTGCTGTTCCTCACGGCGGCGCCGCTGACGGTGTTCATGAACGCCTTTCGCATCGGGGTGATCGGCATTCTGGTCAATCATTTCGGCATCGCACAGGCCGAAGGCTTCCTGCATGTCTTTGAGGGCTGGGTGATCTTTGGCGCCTGCGTGGCGCTGCTGTTCCTGCTGGCGGTGATCCTGCAACACACCACCCGCAACCCCAAGACGCTGGCCGACACCATCGATCTGGATTTCGACGGGCTTGGCGGAGAGGCCGCCCGTGTGCTGCGCATCCCGCTGAGCAAGGGGCTGGTGGCGGCAACGCTGCTGTCGGTGGCCATCGCGGGCAGCTGGCTGCTGGCCCCCACCCCCGAGCGCGAGCGCATCGTGCGGGAAAACTTTGTCCATTTCCCCCGCGCCATCGGGGATTGGCAGGGGCTGTTCTCATCGCTCGATCAGGAAACGCGCGATGTGCTCAAGGCCTCTGATTACATCAACGTCACCTATTCGTCGCCAGACGTGGCGCAGCCGGTGAATTTCTTTGCCGCCTATTACACCACCCAGACCGAAGGCGCGGGCATCCATTCCCCCGAGGTCTGCCTGCCGGTCGGCGGCTGGGAGATGTTCTCGCTGGACACGGTGCCGGTGAGCATGCCGGGCACCCCCTATGGCGATTTCATGGTCAACCGCGCGGTGATCCAGAAGGGGCTGACGAAACAGATGGTCTATTACTGGTTCGAACAGCGCGGCCAGCGGATGACCAATGATTACGCGGTCAAGGCCAGCGTGGTCTGGGACGGGCTGACGCGCGGGCGGGCCGATGGCGCGCTGGTGCGGTTTGTCACCCCCATGGCTCGCGGCGAGTCCGACGCCTCGGCCGAGGCACGCCTGCAGGGCTTCATGGCCGAGCTGCTGCCGGGCTTGCCGCGCTACATCCCCGAATGACATGACCCGCCGCCCCCCCGCGACAGGCCCGGCCCGCATGCGCGCGGCGCGCGGGGTCTGGATCGGCCTTGCCGCCGTCTTCGTGCTGGTCGAGGCAACGCTGACGGGGGCGGATGCCGGGCTGTGGGGCAGCCCGCTGTGGCGTCCTCTGGCCTATCAATACGGCGGGTTCTGGGCCGGGCTGCTGCACGGCTGGCAGGCCAATTATCCCATGCAGCCGCTGGCGATGTTCGTGACCTACCCGTGCCTGCACGCCGGCTGGCAGCATCTGCTTGGCAATCTGCTGGTGTTCGGCTGGCTGGGCGAGCAGCTCGGGCGCAGCTTTGGCGCGGCGCGGCTGGCGGCCCTGCTGGCGATCTCGGCGCTTGGCGGCGGGCTGGCCTTTGGCCTGCTGGCCACGAGCCCGCGCCCGATGGTGGGCGCCTCGGGCGCAATCCTCGGGATGGTTGCCGCCTGGATCGCCGCCGAAGCCCACCAGATGGCGCGTGACGGCCAGCCCCGCGCCCGCATCCTGCGCATGTGCGCCAGCCGCAGCGCTGCGGTGCTGGCGCTGAACCTTGTCGCCACCTGGTTCGAGGCGGGCGGCCTGGCCTGGGAAACCCATCTGGGCGGCTTTGTTGCCGCTGCGCTGGCGCTTACGGTGCTAAGGCCCCTGCCCTAGCGCCCCGTGCAGCGGCACACCACCGCCACCGTCGCGGCCAGCAGCGCCAGATCCTGACGCAGCGACAGCCGCCGGTGGTACAGCGTGTCGAAACTGGCGCGGGCGGCAAAGCTGCTTTGATTGCGGGCCGCGACCTGCCACAGGCCGGTGACGCCGGGGCGCAGGCGGTAATAGGCGCGCCCCTGATACAACGCGCGCTGGCTGTCCATCATCGGGCGCGGGCCGACAAGGCTCATGTCGCCGCGCAGCACGTTCCACAGCTGCGGCAATTCATCCATCGAGGTCTTGCGGATGATCCGCCCGACCGCGGTGATGCGCGGATCATGGCTCAGCTTCTGGCTATGTTCCCATTCCGCCCGCGCCTCGGCATTGGCGGCAAGATGCTCGGCCAGCAGCCGGTCAGCATCGGGCTGCATCGAGCGCAGCTTCCACATCCGATACAGCCGCCCCCCCTGCCCGACCCGCAACTGCGTGTAGAACGGCGAGCCGCCATCGCAGGACACCGCGATCATCAGCGGCAGCAGCACAATCAGAATTGCCGGAGCCGCCAGCAGCACGAGGCAAAGATCCAGCGCCCGTTTTCCGCCCCTGCGGTAAATGCCGCCGCGCCGTAGATCTGTGGTCGCCGGGGCGAGCCCCGGCGTGTCGCATTCCATCGCCATGCCAGTACACTCCTGCAATGCAAGGTTGTTGCGGGCAAAAACCCAAAATCGTCAACACGGGGGAAATCGCGGCTTCAGCTGTCCTGAGGCTTCGAGCGGTAACAGATCACCATGACCGCCACCACTGCCGGCCACACCGTGCACAGCAGATATCCCCCAAACAGATGCAGCAAACTTTTCGCACCCCTGGTGCGATGCTCCCGAAAGGTCAGGAACAACGCCGAAAATGTCACAATCGCGTATAACACTAGGAAAATATTCCAGATTTCCAAGTTTCGCCCGCCTTTTGTGCCGTCCTCAGCCCGGTAAAATTCGCCCGGCCATGGTGCCACCCGAACTGTCGTCCAAGAATACACCCATGACGAGAGCTAGCGGAGCCGCCCGATCCAAATCAACCCAAATTGAGGATATTCTGCATCTGCAGCATTGTAGACACAGAAGGGACAATCTCCTGCGCACAACTACTAGGAGAATCCTAAAAAACAGGCATTCGCACAACAGCCCCCTTGACAGTCGGCTTCAGGGGGTCGATGCGTGCGGGTCCGACGACTTCTGCGGCACGGTGCCGGTCTTGCCGGGATGCAACTTGTCGAAGACACGGTCATACGCGGCCAGCAAATGTGGGGCCGATGCGCTCCACGACAGCGATTCCAGCATCCGCTCCCGGCCCTTGCGGCCCAGTTCGGCGGCCATCTCCGGGTCTTCGATCAGCCGGGCCAGCTGGCGGGCGAAATCGCGCGGATCATTGGCCTTGGCATACAGCGCCGCATCCGCGGCACTGGCGCGCCCCTCGGTCAGATCGAACTGCACCAGCGGCTTTTCGAGGGTCATGTATTCCATGACCTTGTTCATCGTCGAGATGTCGTTCATCGCGTTCTTGGGATCGGGCGCGACGCCGATGTCGATTTCATTGAGGATCGCCAGCAGACCTTTGCCATGGTGCGCCCCGGCAAAAGTCACCCGGTCGCTCAGCCCGCGCGCCGCCACATCCGCCTGAACCGTGCCCACATGCGGCCCGAAGCCCACGATCACCAGCCGCACGTCGTTATGGCCCATCTCGCGACCAAGAATGTCCAGCGCCTCGATCAGCAGGTCCATGCCCTCTTGCTGGCCGATCACACCGACATAGCCCAGCACCGTCTTGGCGCCCTGCCGGATGCTGACATCGCCCGGCCCGGGCAGGAACTTGTCGATGCGCGGCGCCGAGCGCACGGTGAACACGTCCTCGGGAGGCATGCGACCGCGGGTGATGGCGATCTGGCGAAAGCTCTCGTTGGTCGAAATCGACACGTCGGCCACGGCAAAGGTCAGCCGTTCGAACAACAGCATCACCCGCCACAGCAGCCCGCGGCGGCCGAACTTGGCCTCGAACAGTTCGGGGCAGACATCGTGGTGGTCGAACAGGTAGCGGACGCCGGACATCTTGTAGCGCAGCGCCAGAAGGAAGATCAGGTCCGGCGGGTTACAGCCGTGGATCACGTCGAAGCCACGCTCACGCCGGATCACGCGCGCCAGCCGGAACCAGTAGCGGATCGCCAGAAGATATTCGCGGGCATAGGCGATTGCGCCGGAATGGGCCTCGGGCAGCTCGGGGTGACGGTAGATATGCACCCCTTCGATCTCTTCGTAGGGCGCATCCCAGCCGCGCCCCTGCGGGCAGATCACCGAGACCTCGTAGCCGGCCTGAACCAGCGTTGTCGCCTCGAGCCAGACCCGACGGTCAAGCGGCACTGGCAGGTTTTCGACGACGATGAGAACGCGGCGGGGCATCAGCTGACGCAGACCGGTTTGCGCATCGGGGGGACCCTGGAGGGATGCATCTTGCGATATGCACCAAGGCAGAGACGTGTATTGATGCCGCTGGATGTCATTCTACAGTGTCTTCCCCCGGGATATTCCATTTTCAAGACGCCCGGCCGGGAACGCGGGATCGTCTCTATTTTGAGCGATTGCTAAAACGTTATTATCCACAGACCAAGGCCGGAACAAGCAGGTTATGCTCTCAAAACTGGTTGCTTTTGCAAAATCACACCCCTCTGAGCTGTAACAGCAACATCCGGGTCAACCAAAAGATTACATCTTCGAGGCGCAGCACGCCGCAGCGCTATCAGCCGCGCCCTGCCTGAAACTCCGCACGGGATATGATAGCCGAATGGTACCTATCGGATATTCGGCAGGTATCCAGATGATATCCGGAAGCTACCAGATATCGAAAAGATACCAGATAGCTACTGGCTACCTGATGGATACCATCGTGGTAGCGGGCAGTGTGCAGCAAGACCACAGCTACCAGATAGCTAACCGATAGCTCATGACGCATCGGGCCGGATCGGCTATCCTTGCGCCACAATCATAAAAACCACATCCATGAGGGAGCAGTTCTCATGCCGGTCATTTCCTTCGCCAACCCCAAGGGCGGGGCGGGCAAGACCACCACCGCGCTTCTTCTCGCGCTCGAGCTTGCCGAACGCGGGGCGCAGGTCTGTGTCATCGACGCCGATCCCGAACGCTGGATCTCGCAATGGGGCGGGCTGCCGGGCAAGCCCGACGGCATCACCATCCTTGGCGACATCACCGAGGACAGCATCGTCGAGCGCATCGACGAGGCGGCGCAGGGCGCGCAGTTCGTCATCGTCGATCTTGAGGGCACCGCCAGCCTGATGGTCGCCAATGCCATCGGCATGTCCGACCTCGTGGTGATCCCGCTGCAAGGCTCGTCGATGGATGCCAAGGGCGGCGCCAAGACCATCCGCCTGATCCGCAACCAGGAACGCATGGCGCGCCGCAGCATTCCACATGCGGTGGCGCTGACGCGCACCTCTGCCGCGGTCACCTCGCGGGCGATGAAGAACGTGCAGGCCCAGCTGTCGCAGGCCGGGATCGAGGTCTTCGCCACGCCCATCGTCGAGCGCGCCGCCTTTCGCGATCTGTTCGACTATGGCGGCACGCTCGGGGCGCTCGATCCGGCGCTGGTCAGCAATGTTGCAAAGGCGCAGGCCAACGCCCGCGCCTTTGCCGGCGAGGTGCTGGCGCGGCTCAAGGCCGTCCGCATGGCGGAGGTGGGCTGATGAGCGGACAGGCAGACAAGGCACCGGGCCGCGCCAATCTCGGTTTCGCAGGGGGGTTTGACGACGAGCTCGACCGTTTCGATCCGGCAGAATGGAGCGCGCCGCGCCAACCCCGCCCGAAACCGGCCCCCGAAACCCAGGCAGCCTCGCGCCAGCTGGCCGAAGCGACGGGCTTCCGCTCCCGCGAGCCGGGGGCAGGGGAGGGGGATTCCAGACGCAAGGCGGCCCCGAAACCGGACACAGACCCCACCACAGAATCCAAGCCCGCGCCGCGCCCACAGCGCCGCCGCCGCACCGGACGCAACGCGCAATTCAACATCAAGGCCAGACCCGAGACCATCGAGGCCTTCTGTGCCGTCGCCGACGCCCACGGCTGGGGTCTCGGCGAGACGCTGGAACACGCGGTGACGCTTCTGGCGGCGGATCTCGAGGCGCGCGGCAAGCGCCGGGGCTGACCGGCGATCCCGTCTGCGCCTGCGATGCCGCGTTCCCTGCCGGGCGCGGCCTCCGTCGTTTTCCGAGTCGTTTCACAGCCTTGCGAGGCAGGGGATTTGCCCTGCGACAGGCCATCTGGCGGCGCGAGGGGTGTTATATATGGGTTAAATAAGGTGTTACGCCCGTTTTGAGGCCTGTTTTTAGCTTATATTTCAACGACTTGCAGACATCCCCCGTGTGTAAAGTGGTGATTCGGCGTGTGTAAAGTGGTGATTCGCCGTGTGCAAAGTGGTGATTCTACTTCGATTCGCAACTCATGCGGGAAAACCGACTCCGCTGTCCTGAAACTCTGGTCATTCCGCCTTTGGCTTTACCGTTTCGGAGCCGATTGCGTGTGTGAAGTGTCGAAGCGACTGTGTGCGAAGTGTCGTTTCCAAGCTGGACGTGTGTGAAGTGTCGTTGTAGGGTCGAACGTGTGTGAAGTGTCGAAGCGAGGGCCCGAGAATGACGATTGCATCGCCGCTGCTGCCGGACCGCCACCCGCAGGGCGACTTCTTCGTCTGCGACATCCTCGATGCCGCGCCCAAGGGCGACATTGGCTCGATGGAACACCCGATCTTCTCGCTCAGCACCAAGCCCGACACGAGGCCGCGCAAATACGAGCACAACGGCATCACCGTCGAGATCAAGCCATCCATCGACGGGCTGGCCACGGTGCATGACCGGGATGTGCTGATCTACTGCATCTCGGCGCTGATCAAGGGCATGAACGACGGCAAGGAGCCGCAGCAGGTGATCCGCTTTCAGGCCGCCGACCTGCTCAAGGCCACCAACCGCATGACCACCGGGCGCGGCTACACCCTGCTGAAAGCGGCGATGGAACGGCTCGCGGGCACGCGGATCTCGACCAATATCAGCACCGGCGGGCAGGAGGTCTTCGAGACCTTCGGCCTGATCGAACGCGCCAAGATCGTGCGCGAAACCCGCGACGGGCGCATGCAGGAGGTCGAGGTCAAGCTGTCGGACTGGGTGTTCAACGCCATCCGCGCGCAAGAGGTGCTGACGCTGTCGCGCGAATATTTCCGCCTGCGCAAGCCGCTGGAACGGCGCATCTACGAACTGGCGCGCAAGCATTGCGGGCGGCAGCGCGAATGGCGGGTCAGCCTTGCGGTGCTGCAGAAGAAATGCGGATCGGGCTCGACCTTGCGCGAATTCCGCCGCCTCGTGGCGGCGATCGCCGACGAGGACGAGAAATTCAGCCACATGCCCGATTACGAAATCCGCATCGACGATGAAAAGGATCATCTGGTGGCGCGCTCGCGCGGCACGGTGGGGCCGGATTACGCCGAGGCGATCAGCATCCCGGCGCTGGACCCGGATGTCTATGACATGGCGCGCGCCGCCGCGCCGGGCTGGGACGTGCGGATGATCGAGGCCGAATGGCGCGACTGGGCGACCGATTGCCCGCGCAATCCGGAGATGGCCTTTCTGGGCTTTTGTCGAAAATGGGCGGAAAGACGCGGCGCACCCTGATCCGATGCACAGGAATTGGGCAGGGCGCTCTTACGGGGCCCCTCGATCGGGATGACGTCCGCCGTGTCTTGAGGCGGTCTTCAAAGGGTTCTACACCGGGCCAAGGCACTTGAGAGGAATACCGAGATGAAGATCGCCGTTGCCGGCCTGGGCTACGTGGGCCTGTCGAATGCCGTGCTGCTTGCGCAGAA